>NZ_JBFYGN010000009.1:0-190918 GCF_041079535.1 Comamonas guangdongensis
TGGTAGTTCAGTTGGTTAGAATACCGGCCTGTCACGCCGGGGGTCGCGGGTTCGAGTCCCGTCCACTCCGCCAGATTCAGCAAAGCCATCCGCTTACGCGGGTGGCTTTTTTGTTTTTGGCCTGCATGCAGGCCGCTGCCGTGCGGCGAAGAGCGTTTGGAAAGGTCTTGCTTGTTCCCGGCATGGGCCTGATCCGCTCTGGGGTGCATGAAAAAAGACCGTAGGTATATACCCTTGATTTTCCGGGTGCCTTGATGTGCCTCAGAGGGAGAAAAATGATTTGATGGCAGATGTCCATAGGTCTATGGACAGACATCGGTTTGGGGTTTCGCGAGACTGCGCACATATGGCAGACGCAAGAGTTGATGCTATGAACACCATAGCGTTCAGCGGCTTTGGCGTCGATGTGACTTTTTAGGAAACCTACGGATCATGGCAAAGCCTTTTGCATCGTCGGCCGACACGGCTGCAAAGAAAGAAACCCTGGAAGTCCTGGCCGACGGCGTGTATGCGCTCACGGCCGAAGGCGACCCCAATGTGGGCGCCTTCGAGGGCGAGGACTTCATCGTCGCCATCGAGGCGCGCGCCACCCCGGCGGCCGCCCGCGACTGGCTGCAGAAGCTGCGCGAGCACACGCAAAAGCCCGTCAAATACCTGATCCTGACCCACTACCACGCGGTGCGCGTGCTGGGCGCCTCGGCCTTCGAGGCCGAGCACATCGTCGCCAGCGAAACCACGCGCCGGCTCATCGAAGAGCGCGGCCAGCAGGACTGGGACAGCGAATACGGCCGCATGCCGCGCTTGTTCAAGGAGCCCGAAGGCATTCCGGGCCTGACCTGGCCCACCCAGACCTTCGAGAGCCACTACGAAATCGAGCTCGGCGGCAGCCGCGGCAAGCTCGAGCTGCGCTTCGAAGGCCGCGGCCACACGGCCGGCGACATCGTGGTCTGGCACGACAAGACCAAGACCCTGTTTGCGGGCGATCTGGTCGAGGCCGAAGCGGCGCTCTACACCGGCGACGCCTTCCACATGGAATGGGCCGGCAAGACCCTGGACAACCTCAAGCGCTACCGCGCCGAAAACCTGATCGGCGGGCGCGGCGCTGTGGCCAAGGGCACGGCCGCCACCGACGCGGCCATCGAACAGACGCGCGAATTCCTGAGCGGCATGATCGCGAACGTGGGTGCCGTGCACCGGCGCGGCGGCACGCTGAAAGAGGCCTTCGAGGCCACGCATGCGGCGCTGGCACCCAAGTTCGGCCGCTGGCCGATCTTCGAGCACTGCCTGCCGTTCGACGTGCAGCGCCTGTGGGACGAGTTCGACGGCATAGACTGGCCGCGCATCTGGACCGCCGAGCGCGACCAGCAGGTGTGGGCTCAGCTGCAGGGGTGACGAGCATGGCCAATACAGCAAACCTGAGTGCAGGATTGGCCCCGCAGCCCACCACCCATCACCGCGGCATCCCGGTCTGGCGCCAGATAGGCGCCAAGGCCGCGCCCGCGGCGGCCACGGCAGAGCATGTGCCGGTCGTGGTGGTGGGGGCCGGCCCCGTGGGCCTGGCCATGGCGCTGGACCTGGGGCGGCGCGGCCACCGGGTGGTGGTCATCAGCAAGTTCGACTTCATTCCCGGCGGCTCCAAGGCCATCTGCTTTTCCAAGCGCTCGCTGGACATCCTGGACCGCCTGGGCCTGGGCCAGGAGCTGCTGCACAAGGGCGTGACCTGGAATGTGGGCAAGGTGTTCTGGGGCGACCGCGAGGAGCCGGTCTACCAGTTCGACATGCTGCCCGTCAAGGACCAGCAATATCCGGGCTTCATCAATCTGCAGCAGTACTATGTCGAGGAAGCGCTGCTGGCTGCGCTCCAGAGCCTGCCCAATGTGGAGCTGTGCCTGGGCCAGCAGGTCGAGGCCGTGCGCAACCTGCCCGGCCATGCGGAGCTGGAGATACTGGCCGGCGAGACGCGCTACCCGCTGCACACCGACTGGCTGATCGCCTGCGACGGCAGCAAGTCCACGGTGCGCAATCTCATGGGCCTGGACTTCGACGGCCGGGTGTTCGAGGAGAACTTCCTGATCGCCGACATCCGCATGCACGAGGAGCGTCCGGCCGAGCGCTGGTTCTGGTTCGATCCGCCGTTCAACCCCGGCCAGTCGGCGCTCATGCACCGCCAGCCCGACGACGTCTGGCGTCTGGACTTCCAACTGGGCTGGAACATAGACCGCGAGGCCTGCGTCAAGCCCGAGAACGTGGAGCGCTATGTGCGCGCCATGCTGGGCCCGGACGTGCAGTTCACCGAAGAGTGGTACAGCATCTACACCTTCCAGTGCCGGCGCATGAGCCGCTTCGTCCACGGCCGGGTACTGTTTGCGGGCGACAGCGCGCACCTGGTCTCGCCGTTTGGCGCACGCGGCTGCAACGGCGGCTTTGCCGACATCGACAACCTGGGCTGGAAGCTGGATCTGATACTGCGCGGCGAGGCGGGGCAGGCGCTGCTGGAGAGCTATAACGAGGAAGCCATCGCCACGGCCGATGAGAACATCCTCAACTCCACGCGCTCCACGGACTTCCTCACGCCCAAGACCACGGCCAGCAAGGCCTTCCGCGACGCGGTGCTGGAGCTCGCGCAAACCGAGGCCTTCGCGCGGCCTTTTGTGAACTCGGGACGTCTGTCCACGGCCATCCACTATCCGCACAGCCGGCTCAACACGGCCGACGCCCAGCGCTGGGTGGGCGGCGTGGCGCCGGGCTCGCCCGCGGTCGATGCGCCGCTGGCCGGGCACTGGCTGCTGCCGCGCCTGGGCGGCCGCTTTGTGCTGCTGGCCAACGGCTGGACCCAGGACCTGCCCGGCGATGTGGAACTGCTCGACATCGCCGTGCTCGGCGCGCGGGACACGGGCCTGCTCGAGCAGCGCTATGCGCTGGCACCGGGCTGCGGCTATCTGATCCGCCCCGATCACTATGTGGCGGCGCGCTGGCGGGAGCCGGTGGCCGCGGACCAGGTGCAGGCCAGCATGGCACGCGCCAAAGGAGTGCAGCAATGAGTGAGCTGATTCGCAAGCCCAACCTGGACCATGTGGACGATGTGTACCAGCAGCTGCTGCAGATGCACGAAGGTCTGGACGAGGCGCAAAGCCTCAAGGTCTGTGCGCGGCTGATCCTCGCGCTGGCCAATCACATTGGCGATAGCGAGGTGGTGCTGAGCGCCATAGAGCTGGCGCGCGCCAGGCCGGCCCCGGCCGCGGGCTGAAAATGCCTGCCCGGCCGCATGGGATGCCATGGGCCGGGCAGGCGGCGATGCGCTATTCTCTAGCGAATATTCAAAAAGGCCGTGAATAGCGATAAGCGCAGGAGACAGCGTGCATTGCGGCCATCTTCAAAGCGAGACCCGCCATGGCAGCCAGCTCTTCCCCACCGGCCTTCGTCAGCCCCAGCCTGGGGCAGGCGTTGATAGAGGCCGCTGCCACGCCGCATTTTGCCTCGGTGCTGCTGGGCACGGCGCGGCAGTTCGACTGTGTCGACGAGGTGTTTGCCTACCAGGTCGATACCGACAAGGGCGATGTCTGCACCCTGCTGGCCTCGGGCGAGCGCAGAGGCATTGCCGAGCGCACCGGCGAATATGCAAAGCGTTTTCATGCGCGCGACCCGCTGCTCGCGGGCTCCAGGCGCGACAAGGCTTTCGGCTTCAGCCGCCGCGTGCGCGCGGCCGATATCCCTCAGGGCGAATATCGCGAACTGTGCTTCGACCAGCCGGGTTTCCTGGACAAGGTGAGCTTTGGCTGGCAGGAGCCCGGCCGACTCATGGTGCTGAGCTTTTACCGCGGCCTCCATGCCCATGGGGATTCCGCGGGCCAGCTCTGGTCGCTGGGCCAGGTCGCGATGGCGGCGCTGAGCCTGCATGCGCGCAGCGCGGCGCAGCCAGAGCCTCTGCCCACTTCCGTCGAGCGGGATGCCCGGCAGGTGCTGCAGGGGCGCTTGCAGCGCTCGTTCCCCCAGCTGACGGTGCGTGAACGCCAGATCGTGACGCTGACCCTGCTGGGCGACAGCGCGGCCGAGATCGCGAGCGCGCTGGCCATCAAGCCGGCCACGGTGCTGACCTATAGGCAGCGGGCCTATGAGCGCTACCGCTTCAACCGCGCCAGCGATTTCCTGGCCGGTTTGCTGCATTGATGGCTTCAGGGCGGATGGCTGCCGGCGCTGTCTGCCTCAGCGCCCAGGGCTGCCCGGCTCGAACTTCCGGATCTCGCCGGCCATGTCGGCCCGGCCCACAGCATCAAGAGTCTGAGCCAAGGCCAGCCGGTCTTCGGGTTGCTTGTTCTGGCTGAGCTTGAACTTGCCTTCGAGCCGCTCCACCGCGATCTCCAGTCCCACGATGGCGCTCAGTATCTTCTGCAGATAGGGTGGGGCAGCATCGCTCATCTTCCACGCAGCGAACTCGTTGCCGGCCAGTTCGCTGGCACGGGCCTCGTGCCGCCGGGTGAGCCTGCCCACCACGCCGCGCACGAATTTTTCGTCGTCGCGAATGCTGAGGCGACCATGTGCATGGACCACGCGGTAATTCCAGGTCGGCACCTGCTCATGGCTTTGGTGCTTGCTGGGATACCAGTTGGGGGAGATATAGGCCTGCTCGGCACGGAAGACCACCAGCACCGGGCTGCCGTCGGCCAACTGCTGCCAAACTGGGTTGGCGCGTGCCACATGGGCGAGCAGGCGCAGCGGGCCGCCTTCATCCTGCAGCAGCTCGAAAGGCAGGTGGTTGGCATCCAGGCCCGCTTCGGATTGCGTGACCAGACAGCCCAGAGGGTGGGCCTGGATCAGGGCATGCAGGGCGGCGGGGTCGTCGACGTTGAAATGGCTGGGCTTGTACATGCAGGCTGGACAGGACGAGTTGGGAGTGGGGTGCAAGCCTGTTTATACCTTTGCCGCGACAAGAGCCGCCTGCAGGATTTCTGCAGGCGGTTCGGGCCCATTGGGCGGGCCAGGTTTCAGCGGTTCTCGCGCCGGCCCTGCTCTCCATGCGGGCGGGCTTCGGGGTGCGCTGGCGCGGCCTGACGGGCCTGCATCATCTGCATGCGTGCCTGTTGTTCGGCCTGTTGCTGCTGGGCGCGGATCTGGGCTCTTTGCTGTTCCTGCTGCTGCATGGCCTGGCGCTGAGCCTGCTGCTGGGCCGCCTGCTGGGCGGCGCGTTGCTGAGCCTGCATCTGCGCTTGCATCTGTGCCTGCTGTTGGCGCTGCTGCTGTTCGCGCGCCTGGGCCTGCTGCTGCATCAACTGCTGGCGCTGGGCCTGTTCCTGGGCCCTTTGTTGCTGTTGCATCAGTTGCTGGTGCTGGGCTTGCTCCTGAGCCCGTTGCTGCTGTTGCATCTGAGCCTGCTGCTGTTCGCGGGCCTGCTGCTGCATCAGCTGCTGGTGTTGGGCCTGTTCCTGAGCGCGTTGTTGCTGCACCTGGATCTGTTGTTGATGCTGCTGCTGTTCGCGCGCCTGGGTCTGCTGCTGCAGCAGTTGCTGGTGTTGGGCCTGCTCCTGTGCGCGTTGCTGCTGCATCAGCTGCTGGCGCTGAGCCTGTTCCTGGCCCCGCGACTGCTGAGCTTTTTCCATCAGGCCGGCCTGCGCTGCCTGAGGCGGGTGGCCGGGTCCAGCCAGACCAGGCGCGGCCAGCCCAGGCCCGGCCGGGCCGCGCTGCATCAAGGCATTGGGCCCATGGGCCGTGCCCGCGGGCATGGCCGCCAGCCCCCGGTTCTGGGTGACGGGAGCTGCGGGCGACTGGCCCTGAGCAAAGCCCGATCGCCCCTGCGGTACCGCGGTCAAAGGGCTGGGCGTCGGCCGCTGCCCCTGTCCCTGTCCCTGTCCCTGGCTCAAGGCGTGGCGGCCGGCCATCAGCGCCGCTGCACCCACGGCGGCTCCGGCCGCACCTGCGGCCAGGCTACCGGCCTGCGGGCCGTGCGGCGCAGCGAAAGCCCCCGCGGCCTGAGGCTGCATGGGGGGCGCCCCATGCGAGGGCGGGCCGCCGTTTTCATAGACATTGGTCACATTGTCCGTGCGGCGGATGTTCTGCACCACGGTGCGCGACTGCGAGACATAGGTGGTGTTGTTGTAGACCACGGCCGGGCGGGCCTGCGGTGGCGGGGGGCGGTCGCCATGGTGCCAGCGCCTGTCGGGATCGCCCCAGTGCATATTCCATGAATTCCAGCCCCAGGACGGATGCCTGTCCATGGATTCGGCCAGTACGATGCCGGCGCCAAAGCCCAGCAGGCCCGCAACCACGGGCACGCCGGCCACGGCAACCGGGGGCGGCACTTCCACATATTGGTAGCCGTCGTATACGGGCAGCGGCTCACCATAGACCACGCCGGGGTCGTACTGGGGAACATAGACGGTGTCCATCTGGGAGGGTGCAATCTCTATGTATTGCTCGGGTGGCTCGATGACGGACTCGGGCAGCGGCGTGACCATGGCGCCCGGCGTATAGGCCACGGCGCTGGGCGTGGAGGCCACGTTCACCCTGAGCTGCTTGGAGGTCTTGAGCGAGCCGGCCTTGTAGGCCCGGTTGCGCATGACCTGTATGGCATTCATCACGTCCGATGGATCGTTGTAGTAGGCCTTGCCTAGGGCCGTGGTCCAGGGTAGGTTGGACGCCATCTGCTCCAGCACATTGGGAAACTGGGTCAGCGACTTGACAGAGGGGTCCCAGTTCTGGGCGTTGACGGCGTTGGTCAGCGCCGTCTTCTGCAGACCGGGGTTCTGTCCCAGCCAGGTTTCGGCGGCGCCGATCTGGTCGGGGTAGGTGGCACCGGCCAGAATCTGGGCCACCAGCTTGTCGGGGTAGAGCGCAATGGGCGCAACCATCTGGTAGAGCACCTCGGCCGAAGGCGGGGTGTAGGACGCGGGCGGTATTGCCGTGCTGCCCGCGGGATTCACCGGGGCCGCGGAGGGGGCGGCGCTCGTGGCCGGAGTGTCCTTGTCGTTGCAGGCGCTCAGCAGCAAAAGCGCGGCGCAGGTGGTGGCGGCAAGCTGCCAGGGCCTGCCGGCCTGGCGACCAAGGCCTTGCCGGTTGGCGGGGGAATGCGACATCTGACTCTCCTTGGGCTGTAGCCCTCTACTATCTCAACGTCATCATGGACTTGCCGTTGACAGCTGCTTGTAAGCAAAAGAAGAAAGCCAGGCTCGCAGCTTTGATAGCAAAAAGCCCAGGCCATGCCTGGGCTTCGAGCCAAGAGTGCGGGCGATGTTGAGCCGGGTCAGGTTCAGCACGGCCACGCCGCAGGCTGGCCGGTCTGCCGGGGCTTATTCCAGTGCCTCGCCCATCAGAGTGGCCGAGCCCAGCTGGTCCAGCGGCTTGCCATTGACCTGGAATTCGCCGTTGGCATAGACGATCAAGGTGCTGAGCATGCCGCCCTTGTCCTCGAAGACGCCTTGCGCCTTCAGATTGTCCAGGCTGGACTGGGCCTGGGCTTTGGCGGCGGCCTCGACCTCCTCGGCCGGGTAGTCGTTCTCGTCCTCCAGATTGGCGATCAGATTGCGGCGCTTGCGCGACAGCATGAAGCTGTCCAGCACGGGCTGGGGCAACTGGGCCTTGAGGCTGACCTTGACGTCCTTGAGCAGGCGGCTCATGTTCTCGCCGTCGCCCAGGTATTCCACGGCGGCGCCGAATTCGCTCACGCCTTCGGGCGTGCGCATGGACAGGCGCGTGATTTCGATGGAAGGCTTGCGCGCCAGGGCCTGGGCCACGCTCTTGGTCAGTTTGCCGCGCAGGTCGTGGCCCGCGGCGCCATCCTCGCCATCCTCGGCTTCATCGCCGTCCTTGGCTGCATTCAGCGGGCTCTGGCGCTTGGCCATTTCCATGACCTGATTGATCCAGCCTGCATCCACGTTGCGGAAAGCCATGTCCAGTGCCAGATCGTCGGCTTTTTTGTCGTCGAGCTTGGCGCTCTTGATGCCGCTCTTGAAAATCATCTCCACCACATCGCCCTTGAGGACCGTGTCGGAATCCATGCTGATGCCTTCGAAACTGGAGGTCGAGGCTTTATCTTCTTCCTGTTTGCGGGTCTCAAGCTTGGCAATCGTCATCGCAAACGGGCCGGTCCAGAACTGCTGGCCTGCGGGCTGTTTCACGTCAAAGCGCATATTGGCCTTGTCCATGCTGAAACTGCCTTCTTCATCCTTGAACTGCAGGGCCGCAAAATTGGCCGTACCCTTGGCGGCCTTCATATCGGCGGGCATATTCCACTCGATTTTCATGCCGCCCCATTGCATATCGCTGTCATTGACCTTGGCGCTAATCGCGGGCGAAGTCATGACGTTGGAGCTGCTGCGGCCCCAGCCGAGTTTGGTCTCCACTTCCAGAGGCGAGCGGCCATTGAGCGCGGTCTTGATGGCGGCATCGGTATCGTCGGGCAGATTGAAGCGGGTGTGGATCTCGGCCGCATGGCCCAGGGGCAGGGGGCCGTGGCTGATCTGGTGCTCGGCGGTGAACTGCAAGGGCTCGTCCCCCCGCTCCAGCGTCCACACCGTCTTGGCCGTGGAGGAGAACGCGCCGCGCTCATAACTGGTGATCTGCACCTTCAGCCCATCCTGGCTCCATTTGGCAGCTCCCTCGGTAAAGCCCTGCTGCAGTTTGCCACCCATGTAATAACTGGTGCCCAGAGCACCTGCCACTACGACCACGGCTGCCGCCGCAATAACTATACCCACTTTCTTGTTCATTTTTTCCCTAGATGATTGATAAAAATATTTGGAACCGCTGCCTATCGTTGCACGATAGCGGATTGGGTGAGCGGGATTGTAGAAAGAAAAGCTCGAGATTCTCGAGTCACGCAGAAATATATGGGAGTTAACTAGAAGTATCGGGTTCTTCAACCTGGGGAATTGAAAGCCGATACTGGATTTAAATGTATCAATCTGTTTTCTTAATTCTGTTTGCCTATTCGGATTCGGATTAGGTTCGCTGGGGAAGGCTTGCAGCCAATAAAAAAGCTGCCAATGTTTCCATTGGCAGCCTGGGCTAAATGCGTGTGGCGGGCTTATTTACCCCACGAGTCCTTCAGACCGGTGATTTTGTTGAACACGGGCTTGTCGCCCGCATGGTCCTGGCGATCGGCCACGAAATAGCCAAAGCGCTCGAACTGGTATTTGTCATCGGGCTTGGCGGCCTTCAGCGACGGCTCCACATAGGCCGTCACGACCTTCAGGCTGTCGGGGTTCAGCAGGGTCAGGAAGTCCTTGCCGCCGGCATCGGGCTGCGGGTCGCTGAACAGGCGGTCATAGAGGCGCACCTCGGCCTGGAGGCCGTCGGCCACGCCCACCCAGGTGATGGCGGCCTTGACCTTGACGCTGTCGGCGCCGGGCGTGCCGCTCTTGGTGTCGGGCACCACGGTGGCCAGCACCTTGGTGATGTTGCCGTCGGCATCCTTCTCGCAACCCGTGCACTCGATCACATAACCGCCCTTGAGGCGTACCTTGTTGCCGGGGAACAGGCGCTTGTAGCCCTTGGGCGGCACTTCGGCAAAGTCCTCGCGCTCTATCCAGACCTCACGGCCCAGCGTGAAATGGCGCTCGGGCACTGCTTCACCATCGGCGTGGTGGGGCAGGGCCGGCAGAGCGCATTGCTCCAGGTGGTCTGCGCCACCGAAGACCTCGGCCCAATTGGAGAGCTCCAGCTTGAGCGGGTCCAGCACCACCATGGCGCGGTGGGCCTGGTTTTCCAGGTCCTCGCGCAGGCAGCCGTCCAGCGTGCCGTAGTCGATCCAGGCGTAATCCTTGGTCACGCCGATGCGCTCGCAGAAATTGCGGATGGAAGCCGGCGTGTAGCCGCGGCGGCGCAGGCCGACCACGGTGGGCATGCGGGGATCGTCCCAGCCGGCAACGAGCTGGTTGTCCACCAGATGCTTGAGCTTGCGCTTGCTGGTGATCACATAGGTCAGGTTTAGCCGAGAGAACTCGTACTGGCGCGGTTGGGGCGCGTCGATCAGACCGCCAGCGCGCAGATGGTCGAGCAGCCAGTCGTAGAACGGCCGCTGGTCCTCGAACTCCAGTGTGCAGATGGAGTGGGTGATGTGCTCGTACGCGTCCTCGATGGGGTGCGCGAAGGTGTACATCGGGTAGATGCACCACTGGTTGCCGGTGTTGTGGTGCTCGGCATGGCGCACGCGGTAGATGGCCGGGTCGCGCAGGTTGATATTGGGCGCGCTCATGTCGATCTTGGCGCGCAGCACGGCGGCGCCGTCGGCCAGCTTGCCGTCCTTCATGTCGGCAAAGCGCTGCAGGTTCTCGGCCGCCGAGCGGTCGCGGAACGGGCTGTTCACGCCGGGACGGGTGAAGTCGCCACGGTTGGCCTTCATCTCGTCGGCCGACTGCTCGTCCACATAGGCCAGGCCCTGTTCGATCAGGTAGACCGCGCAGCGGTGCATGAAATCGAAGTAATTGCTGGCGAAGTACAGATTCTCGTGCCCGTCGGCATCCTTCCAGTCAAAGCCCAGCCACTTGACGGCATCGATGATGCTGTCCACATATTCCTGGTCTTCCTTTTCCGGATTGGTATCGTCAAAGCGCAGATGGCAGACGCCGCCGAAGTCGCGCGCCAGACCGAAGTTCAGGCAGATGGACTTGGCGTGGCCCACGTGCAGATAACCGTTGGGCTCGGGCGGAAAGCGGGTGCGGATCTTGGCTTCGTCCATCTGGCCGCTCTGGTGGTGCTGGGCGTCGCCGGGATTGCCGCCCCAGTGGCGCTGGGCGTAAGTGCCCTTGTCCAGATCCGATTCGATGATCTGGCGCAGGAAATTGGTGGGCTTGACCGCTTCGGCAGCGGTGTTGGAGTGTTGGGATGCGTCAGCAGAACTCATAGCGCCATTTTAGGCATGCTGCCGTGACCTCGGCGTGCCCGCACATGGTGCCGCAGGCCCGGGTGTGCATTTGGACACAAAGTTTTTGGGGAACCATGCCATCCCAGGCGGTGTCTCAGCCGTTATAACCTTAGGGCCGATAGCTCAGCTGGATCTGACAGCTCTGCCCGTGATGACTCAGAAACAGAGGAGAGATTGTGATGTTCAAGTCAACTTCGCCCCGTATTGCAAAGCTGCTGGCGACCGGCGCCGTGGTCGCGGCCGGCCTGATGGGTGCCGTGGCTGCCCAGGCCCATGGCGGTGTCAGCCTGTCTGTGGGCATTGGCGTGCCGGGTGTGGCCGTGGGGGCTCCCGTGTATGCGGCCCCGTATTACGCACCCGCTCCGGTCTATGTGGCGCCGCCCCGTCCCGTGTATTACGCACCGGCTCCCGTGTATTACGCTCCGCCCGTCTATCGTCCCGCTCCCGTGATGGTGGTTCCGGGCCCGGTCTACTACCGCGGCGGCCCGCGCTGGCACCATCACCATGGATATGGCCGCTGGTAATCCGCGCGCAATCCAGCAACGGCTGCCGAGGCAGCCGTTTTTTTATGGCCGGATTGCGCTTTTGCGGCTCGCATAATCCAGGGTACCCCTAGAACCAGGAGATTCCGTCCGTGAAAACCGTCTACGTCCTCAATGGCCCCAATCTCAATCTGCTGGGCATGCGCGAACCTGCGATCTACGGCTCGGCGACCCTGGAAGATGTGAGAAAACTGTGTGAGGCGGCCTGCGCCAGGCATGGTCTGGCGCTGGAGTTCCGCCAAAGCAACCATGAGGGTGAACTCGTGGACTGGATACATGAGGCCGGCCGCAGGCATGCCCAGGGCGAGCTGGCCGCCCTGATCCTCAACGCCGCCGCCTATACCCATACCAGCGTGGCCATCCTGGATGCGGTCAAGGGCACGGCAGTGCCCATGGTGGAGTTGCATATCAGCAATGTCCATGCACGCGAGAGCTTCCGTCACCACTCCTATCTGTCCGCGGCCGCACGCGCCGTGATGTGCGGCTTTGGCGTGGCAGGCTATGGCTTTGCCATCGACGCGGTGGCGCAGTGGTGATTGCCGGCGATGCGCCGCTGTCTCTGAGGTATGCGGCCAGGGAGCAGGGCCTGGCTTTGCCGAGCTCCATGGCCGAGCTGCTGGGCCGCGCCCAGCGGGTGCAGACCCGTCTGGGTCCGGCTGCGGATAGCGCCTCCATGGTCTGGCATGGCTGGCAGCCGCCGCCCGGCGTGGTTCGGCGGGATCTGCCGCTGGTGCTGCTGCATGGCGGCAGCGGCAGCTGGACGCACTGGCTGCGCGTGATCGAACCCCTGGCCAGCGCCGGTTTCAGCCTTTGGCTCGCCGATCTGCCGGGCTTTGGCGAGTCCGCCGCCGTGCCCGGCGGCACGGATGTGGATACCATGCTGGAGCCTCTGGCCTATGGCTTGGAGCAACTGCTGGGCAGCGCCGCAGCCGGACCGGTATGCGATCTGGCGGGTTTTTCCTTTGGCGGCATGGCGGCGGGCCTGCTGGCCGCCGCCCGTCCGGAGCTGGCGCGCCGCCTGCTGCTGGTCGGTGCCCCGGGCATGGGCATGACCGCGGGGCGCGCGGTGCGCCTCAAGGGCTGGCGCCACCTGCCCGGGCTTGAGGCGCAGATGCAGGCTCATCGCTACAACCTCGCGGCCCTCATGCTGCACGACCCGAAGCTGATCGACGAGGAAACGCTGGCGCTGCACGCCATCAATGTGGCGCGAGACCGCCTGCCGCGCAGGCGGTTGTCGCAGACCGATATCCTGGCCCAGGCCCTGACCCGGGTGAAGGCGCCGGTAGCCGCGATCTATGGTGCACATGATCCGCTCTACACCGGCCGGCTGGCCGAACTGCAGACGCTGCTGCAGCGTCAATGCCATGGCCGTCTGCACTGGCAGGTGATAGAGGGCGCGGGCCATTGGGTGCAGCACGAAGACCCGGGCGCATTCTGCGCGGCGCTGCAGCAGGCCTGGCCATGACGACAGCGCTTGAATTGACCGAGGCCGACGTGCAATGGACCGCGGTTCGCTCCCAGGGGCCAGGCGGCCAGAACGTGAACAAAGTGGCCAGCGCCGTGCATCTGCGCTTCGATATCCGGGCCTCGCGTCTGCCCGAGGAAGTGCAGCAACGCCTGCTGGCGCTGGGCGATTCGCGCATCACCGCGGACGGCGTGGTGGTCATCAAGGCGCAGAAGTACCGCACGCAGGAGCACAACCTCTGGGATGGCTTGCAGCGCCTCAACGCGCTGGTCGCTTCCGTGGCTCGGCCGCCGCGCCCGCGCAAGGCCACCAAGCCCACCTGGGGTTCCCAGCAAAGACGCTTGAAGGGCAAGAGCGTGCGCTCCGATGTCAAGGCCTTGCGCGCCAGGGTCAGGGACTGAGGCGACGCCCGGGCCTGTGCTCGAGCTCTAATGGAATTGATAGCGTCAAGCGCTTGACGTAAAAGCGTTCTAGACTGGAAGCATCGAGATTCCGCAGATTCAGCATTCGGAGTGTTTCATGATCTCTTTGCCTTTGACTTTTCTCGCGCGTCCCGCCCGGCCTGCAGCCGGGCAGGAGGCCTGGCTGCTGGTGTTGATGCATGGCGTGGGCAGCAATGAGCAGGATCTGTTCGGCCTGGCGCCCCATGTGCCGCCGCAGTTCCATGTGCTGAGCCTGCGCGCGCCCTTCACCATGGGGCATGGCGCCTACGCCTGGTTCCAGTTCACGGTGGAGGCGGACGGCACGCGCCATATCAACGTCCCCCAGGAGGAGCAGGCGCGCGCCCTGGTCCAGCAGAGCGTGGCCAGCGCCGCGCGGCAGCTGGGCATTCCGGCCGAGCGCGTGGTGCTCGGCGGCTTCAGCCAGGGCGGCATCATGAGCCTGAGCCAGTTGCTGACCCAGCCGCAGAGCCTGCGCGCGGCCTTGGTCTGGCACAGCCGCCTGCTGCCCGAAATCGCCGCGCTCCATGCACCTGCATCGGCTTTTGCGGGCAAGGCCGCCTGGATCAGCCACGGCACTTACGACAATGTGATTCCGCTGACCAGCGCCCATGCGGTGCGCGACAGGCTGCGGGCGCTGCCGCTGCAGCTGACCTATCACGAGTATCCGGGCGCGCATGAGATCCGGCCCGAGGAACTGCGCGCCAGCATGCGCTGGCTGGAGGATTTGACGCTGCCGGCCGCGGACGGGACCTATCAGTGACCTGCGGTCTTTGAGAACAGATTGATCACCAGCACGCCCGCAATGATCAGTCCCATGCCGATGACGGCGGCCCAGTCCAGCTTCTGGCCCTGCCAGAAATAGGCCACTGCGGAGACCAGCACGATGCCCACGCCCGACCAGATGGCATAGGCCACGCCCGTGGGGATGGTGCGCAGCGTGAGTGACAGGAAGTAAAACGCCACCGTATAACCGGCAATGGCGATTGCCGTGGGCGCCAGCCGCGTAAAGCCCGCGGCCTTGGCGAGAAAGGAAGTGGCGATGACCTCGGCCACGATGGCCAGGCCCAGATATACAAAATTCGTCATGGCAGGCAAATGTAGTGCGGCGGCGCGGGCAGGTCTGCATGCGCTTCCCAAACCCTTGCGGGACCGTGGCCTGTCGCTTGCCAAGGCCGGATCAGCTGGCGCACATTGGACCTGGGTTCCGCTTCCATGGAGGACGCTTCGATGCCGCAGTTGAGCGCACGGCCGCCCGGTGTTCCCGAGCCCGTGGATGAGCCGCAGGATGTACCGCCGGGCGAGGTTCCGCCCCAGCCCCAGGATATGCCGCCGAATATCTAGCGGCGGCGCTGTGTCCAGGCTGCTTGAGAGGCTAGATGGCCGGGTATTCGCCCGTGCCTTCGGGCCAGGGCGTCAGCACCTCGAAGCCGGTCTCGGTCACCAGCACCATATGTTCCCATTGAGCGGAGAGCGACTTGTCGTTGGTGATCACGGTCCAGCCGTCCGGCAGTTCGCGCGTGGCGGCCTTGCCCGCATTGAGCATGGGCTCGATGGTGAAGATCATGCCGGGCTGCAGCAGCAGGCCCTGGCCGGGCGTGCCGTAGTGCAGCACCTGGGGCTCGTCGTGGTAGACCTTGCCTATGCCGTGGCCACAGTATTCGCGCACCACGGAAAAGCGCTCGCGCTGGGCCACGCTCTGAATCGCATGGCCCACATCGCCCAAGGTGGCGCCGGGCTTCACGGCGTGGATGCCGGCCACCATGGCTTCATAGGTGGTGTTGGTCAGGCGCCTGGCCAGATTGCTGGGCTGGCCCACGTAGTACATGCGACTGGTGTCGCCTATCCAGCCCTCGGGCGTGGTCACGGCCACGTCCACGTTGACGATGTCGCCGTCCTTGAGGATTTGCTTGGCATCGGGGATGCCGTGGCAGACCACATGGTTGATGGAGGTGCACACGGTCTTGGGAAAACCGTAGTAGCCCACATTGGTCGGCGTGCATTTCAGCTCGTCGACGATGTAGTCGTGGCACAGCTGGTCCAGATGCTCGGTGCTCACGCCGGGCTGGACATGCGGGGTGAGCATGGCCAGCACCTTGGCCGCCAGGCTGCCGGCCTTGCGCGAGAGAAAGATGTCGCTGGCGTCGTGGATGGGCACGGCCTTCTGCTTGCCGCGCTTCATTGCAGACCTCCGACCAGGCGTACGGGGCGTGGGCGACGCAAGGTCTCGGCCTCCTGGCTGGCGGCGGGCTGCAGCTCGCGCTCCGCCTCCTTGAGCAGCAGGGCGCAGATGTCTGCGTAATTGAGTTGCGGGTGATGTTCGGCCAACTGGCCCACACGCAGCCAGTGCTCGGCCTGGGCGTTGATGGAGCGGCCCAGGGCCGCGCTGGAGAGCCGGATCTGGTCATGCAGCCGGTCTGAAATTTTGACGATTCCCATGGGCACGCATCATACTTCGGTATACGTTTCGTATATTGACAAACGCCAATTGCAGTATTTAAGGCACGGATTTCGCCCCGGCTGACACAAGGCCGCGCCGGTCACTGCCGATTTGAGGTTGGCAATCTGCAAGCTGCTAGCGAATCTGATAGCGCAACCCGCTTGCAGCCCAATGGCTCTGGCCGGATGGGAGTAGAGCCGGCCAAGCAGCGAGGCGCGCCGCGGGCGTCGAGGCTGCTAAGTCTTATAAAAGATATATATCAGGTGTTTTATCTATGTCCCTATTGAGTTTCTTGCTATCAAAGTTGAAAAACAATGGGTGAGCCAGGCGGCGATGGGCCGCGCTGGCGTTGAATCAAGGCAGATACAGGCAGGGATGTGCATGGAAAACGCAGGCAATCAGACGGAGCAGGGCAGAGCGCAGGTGCAGAACACGGAGGGCGCAGCGCCCATGGTCAAACCTCAGGGAGGCCACGCGGCACGCATCGTGGTGGTGGGCGGCGGCGTGGCCGGGCTGGAGGTGGCAACGGCTCTGGGCAAGCTCAAGAGCGACGGCATAGAGACCGTGACGCTGGTGGACAGCGATTCGGCCCATGTCTGGAAGCCCATGCTGCATACGATTGCGGCCGGCACGCGGGACCTGGCCCAGCAGCAGACCACCTATCTGGCCCAGGCCACGGATGCCGACTTCGCCTACCAGCCCGGAGAGATGTGCGGCCTGGACCGCGAGGCGCGCGAGATACTGTTGGCCCCTATCCACGCCCCCGATGGCCGCGAGCTGGTCGCGGGCCGCCGCCTGCCCTATGACAAGCTGGTCATTGCCGTGGGCAGCGGGGCCAACGACTTCGGCACGCCCGGCGTGCATGAACACTGCTTCATGATCGACTCGCGGCGCAAGGCCGATGCCTTCAACCAGGAGATTCGCCTGAGCATGGTGCGCTGCATGACCAGCGGCGAGCAGCTGCAGGTCGCGATCGTGGGCGGCGGAGCCACGGGCGTGGAACTGGCGGCCGAGCTGGTCCAGCTTGCCGAAAGTGCCCATGCTTATGGGGCGCTGGGCGAGGCTGCCAAGTTCCGCATCGTGCTGATCGAGGCCGGGCCGCGCCTGCTGCCCAGCTTTCCCGAGGAAATCTCGGAGGCCACCAGGGTGCGGCTGCAGGCGCTGGGCGTGTCGGTCATAGTGGGCGGGCGTGTCAGCCGCGCCACCGAGCAGGGCTTTGAGCTGGCCAATGGCGAACTGATTTCCGCCAGCTTGCGCGTCTGGGCCGCTGGAGTACAGGCGCCGGGGTTTCTGACGCAGCTGGGTCTGCAGACCACGCGCAACAACCAGCTGCTGGTCAATGACGAGCTGCAGACCAGTGATCCCGACATCTATGCGCTGGGCGACTGCGCCAGCTATACCTTGCCGGGCCAGGATGCGCCCCTGCCGCCCACGGCCCAGGTCGCCCACCAGCAGGCGCGCTATCTGATCGAGACCCTGCCTCATGTGCTGGAGCGGCCCGGCGCCAAAGCCGTGGGCTTTGCTTACCGCGACTTCGGCGCGCTGGTGTCCCTGGCCCACTATGACGCCTATGGCTCGCTGGGCAAATTCGGCCTGTTCAACGGCGGCCTGATCCGCGGCCGCATGGCCATGCTTAGCCACATCATGCTCTACCGCTCGCACCAGGCGCGGCTCTATGGCTTCTGGCGCGGCGGGCTGCTGTGGCTGATCGATCTGATGAATGCGCGGCTGCGGCCTTCGATCCGGCTGGACTGAGGTTCAGAGCAGACCTTCTATCGGCAGCCAGCTCAGAATCCGCACCATGGCGCGCTTGAACCAGCCGGTGCCGGGGTCGGCGCCATAGCTCTGCGACTGGCCGGGCCGGTCGGGGTCGCTGCCCGTCCAGTTCAGCCGGCCGTCCGCATCCAGCCCCAGCTTGTAGGCCATCATGGGCAGGTAGCGGTCCAGCGACCCGGAGACCTGCTGCGCGA
Organism: Comamonas guangdongensis; assembly: GCF_041079535.1. Classification (NCBI taxonomy): domain Bacteria; kingdom Pseudomonadati; phylum Pseudomonadota; class Betaproteobacteria; order Burkholderiales; family Comamonadaceae; genus Comamonas; species Comamonas guangdongensis. The sequence continues at coordinate 17,713 of NZ_JBFYGN010000009.1, forward strand.
GGCCCGGGTGCTGGATGATCAGTCCCTGCTCGGTATTGAGCCTGGCCGAGCGCGGGTCGAAATTGAAGGAGCCGACGAACAGCCGCTGCCCGTCCACGGCAAAGGTCTTGGCGTGCAGGCTGGCGCCGGAACTGCCCGCCGCACCCTTGCCGCCTTTCAGGGCCGCGGGCGAGGGCGGTTCGGCCTGCGCTTCGGAACCGGGCCGCAGATCAATCTGGCGGCGCATTTCGTAGAGTTCGACCCCCAGCGCAAGCAGGGGGCGGCGATATTTTTCGTAGCCCGCATGCACGGCGGCCACGTCCGTGGCTTCCAGGCTGTTGGTCAGGATGCGGACCCGCACGCCCTGGGCCCGCAGGCGGCCGAAGTCGTCCACGCCGGCCTGGGTGGGTACGAAATAGGGCGAGATCAGGTCCAGGAAGTGGGCAGGCTCGCCGATCACGGGTTGCAGCTGCGACACCAGCAGATCCTCTTTGGCGGCCGCGTTCAAGACCTTGGCCGGATCGTCGCTGATCAGGGTGGTCGGCGCCCATTCCAGGGGCAGGCGAGCCGAGAGCAGGTCCTGGCCGAAGCGGCTTTGCTGCAGGGCCTGGACATAGGCCTGGGCCTCGGGGCGCAGCGTATCGGCCTGCAGGCCCGCGTAGGTCTTGCGCACCGCCTGGTCGGGCATGGCGGGCAGCAGGCTGGTCGCCGGGTAGGCCGAGGGGCTGCTCCAGTAGCGATCGAAATCGCGGCCTATGTCCGGCACCACGCTGCCGACGGCGACCACGTCCAGATCGGCAAACAGCACGCCGTCGGTCGCGGCAAAGTATTCGTCGCCGATATTGCGGCCGCCGACGATGGAGGCCAGGTTGTCCGCCGTAAAGCCCTTGTTGTGCATGCGCCGCTGGGTGCGCGAGAACTCGGTCAGATAGCCCAGGTGTTTGGGCGTGCGCCACGCAAACGGGTTGAAGAGACGCACCTCTATCTGCGGGTGCTGGTCCAGTGCGGCCAGCAGCGCATCCATGCCCGAGGTGCCGCCGTCATCGAGCAGCAGGCGCACGCGCACGCCGCGGTTGGCCGCCAGCAATATCTCGTTGAGCAGCAGATGGCCGGTGATGTCGTCGCGCCAGATGTAGTACTGCACATCCAGCGTGCGCTGCGCGGCACGCGCCAGCAGGGCACGCGCGACGAATGCATCGTGGGCATCGGCCAGCGGATGGATGCCGCTCAGCCCCGGGTGTTCCCGTTGCAGCGGCGCCAGGGCCTGGCCCAGCATCGTCTGGGCAGCGGCTTCCGCGCTCAGCGCCTGGGACGGCGTGCGCTCCGGCATGACGGGCAGGCTGCAGCCCGCGAGCAGGCCGCTGAGCGCCAGACCGGCAAGGAGCCGGCGCGCCGAAAAAGCGGGGAGCAGGAGTTGGGCGATGCAGGACGGCATGGGGTGAGTATGCGGCCTTGGCCGGCAATGAGGCCGGCGGGTCAGCCTATGCGTACCGGGCCGGGCCGGCGGTCCTCCACCGCAAAGCGCGCTAGCGTGTAGAGGCCGCTGTCAGAGCGCAGCGGGTCGGCCACGGCGCGCAGCTCCGTGGTCATGGATTGGGGTGTGATCTCCACCAGGCTGTAGCCGCGTTCCTCGCAGCGTGCAAAAAGCACCTGCGGGTTGCGCGCCGCAATGGCGTCGACCTTGGCCTGGGTGGTGCCGCTGTGCGAGCTGATGGAGGTGCCGCAGAATTCGCTGGCGATGACCGGATTGGTTTTGTCCGGGGCCTGATCGGCCTGGGCCGGAATGGCGCAGACATAGTTCTGATGAATGTCTCCGCCCAGCAGCACGCTGTTGCGCGGCTGGGTTTCCGCGATCTGGCGCACCAGGCGCTGGCGGGCCTCGGGGTAGCCGTCCCAGCTGTCGGTGGCCTGTTTGCCGCTGGGGTAGCGGCGGGACGAGAACAAGGTGGTCTGGGCCAGCACGCTCCACAGCGGCGCAGCGCTGGCACTGCCCGCATCGGCCTGCAATTGCCGGGCCAGCCAGCGCTCCTGATCCCAGCCCAGAAAGCTGCGGGCCGGGTCGTGCAACGCGGGGCATTCCTGAGGCTCTACCGAACCCGTGCTGGCCTTGCCCGGGGGGCGGCAGGCCTGGAGGTCGCGGAACTGGCGGCCGTCGAGCAGGTGCAGGCGCGCGAGCCGGCCCCATTGCAGGCTGCGGTACAGCGACAGCCCCTGAAAGCTGCGCTGCAGCGCATTGGCGCGCAGCGGCAGGTTTTCGTAGAACGCCTGCCAGGCCGCCATGCGCCGGGCCAGAAAGCGGGTTTCATCCCCTTGACCCTGCTGGCCTGCATAGTCGTTCTCGACCTCGTGGTCGTCCCAGATCAGCGACCAGTTGCAGGCGGCGTGCGCGTCCTGCAGATGGCTATCGCTCTTGTGCAGCGCGTAGCGGTCGCGGTAGTCCTGCAGGCTGCGTGCCGTGCGCAGCGGCTGGGCGCGGGCCAGTCCCTCGGCCCTGGCGGGCTGGGCATATTCATAGATGTAGTCGCCAAGGAACAGCACCAGATCCGGAGCGGCCTGCGCAGCGTCGGCCCAGGCGGTGTAGAAGCCATGCTCCCAGCGCTGGCAGGAGGCAAAGGCCAGGCGCAGCCTGCGCACATCGGCGCCGGGCGCCGGTGCCGTGCGGCAGTGCCCCGTGGCGCTGAAGGCATCGCCGCAGCGAAAGCGGTAGAAATACCAGCGATTCGGCGCCAGGCCGTTGACCTGGATGTGCAGCGCATGCCCCCACTCGGCCTGGGCCGTAGCCTGGCCTTGGGCAACCGGTTGGCGAAACCGGGCGTCGTGGGCCACCTCCCAGTGCACGCTCTGAGGGGGGAGTTCGGGCGCCATGTCGCCGCCCAGGTAGTCGAGCGGTGCGGTCAGCCGGGTCCAGATCAGGATGTTGTCGGGCTCCGGATCGCCGCTGGCGACACCCAGGGTGAAGGGGTTGTGCTGCAGCGAGTCGCCCGCACGCGCCCAGGCCGGAAGCGCGCCCATGGCCGTGGCAAGGCCGGAGGCCAGCAGGAAGCGGCGGCGTTCCGGAGTGGGAGGGATGAGATGGGGGTGCTGCATGGCGGTGCTGGTCCGATGATCGGCAGCAGTATGGACCAGCACCGCGGCCCTCGCCACGGTTTGCTCCGCTTTATTCGTTGACCAGCACCAGCTTGCCCTGTACCTGGCGCGAGCCCATGCGCGCATAGGCTGCAAACAGCTCGCTCATGGGCATGGTGCGGTTGATCACGGGTTTGATCCTGCCCTGGCCATACCATTGCGCGAGCTCCTGCATCATGGCCGTGTTGTGCTGCGGCTCGCGCTTGGCAAAATCGCCCCAGAACACGCCGACCAGGGAGGCTCCCTTGAGCAGGGGCAGGTTCAGCGGCAGCGAGGGAATGGGCCCCGAGGCAAAGCCTATGACCAGATAGCGTCCGCGCCAGGCAATGGAGCGGAAGGCCGGCTCGGCAAAGTCGCCGCCCACGGGGTCGTAGATCACATCGGGGCCCTTGCCGTCGGTGGCGGCCTTGATGGCCTCGCGCAGATCGCCCTGGCTGTAGTTGATGGTGGCATCCGCGCCCTGGGCCTTGCACAGCGCGCATTTCTCCTCCGTGGAGGCCGCGGCAATCACGCGGGCGCCGGCTGCCTTGGCGATCTGTATGGCCGCCGTGCCCACGCCGCCGGCCGCGCCCAGCACCAGCACGGTCTCACCGGCCTTGAGCTGGCCTCTGTCGAGCAGCGCGTGGTGCGAGGTGGCATAGGTCATGATGAAAGCCGCCGCATCCACGAAGGGAAAGCCTGCGGGCAAGGGCATGCACAGCGCGGCCGGCGCCAGGGTATGCGTGGCAAAGCCGCCGGTGCCCGACAGACAGGCCACATGCTGGCCGACCTGGAGCTGCTTGACGCCCTCGCCCACGGCCCGGACCACGCCCGCGTATTCCGAACCCGGCACAAAGGGCAGGGGCGGCTTGATCTGGTATTTGTTCTGCACGATCAGCAGATCCGGAAAGTTCAGGCTCGCGGCTTTTACCTCCAGCAGCACCTGGCCGGGGCCGGGGCTGGGTGTGGGCAGCTCTGTCCAGTTCAGGGTTTCGACGCCGGTGGGGGTGGTGCAAAGCCAAGCGTGCATAAGCGGTCTCCTGATGTCTTGTGAATGCGGAATGCGGCGGCTGATGATAGAAGTGTGGTGCGAATGCCGCGTGTCTCTCCTGCGACCTGGGAGCCGCCTACAATCCGCAGCATCCATGAAGATTCTTATTTGCAATGACGACGGCTTTCAGGCTCCGGGCATCGTGGCTCTGCACGATGCGCTGCGCACTGTGGCGGACGTCGAGGTGGTGGCGCCCGAGCACAACAACAGCGCCAAGTCGAACGCGCTGACGCTCAATGCACCGCTGTATGTGCATCAGGCCTATAACGGCTTTCGCTATGTGAACGGCACGCCGGCCGACTGCGTGCATATCGCTCTGACCGGTCTGCTCGGCTACCGGCCCGATCTGGTGGTGTCCGGCATCAACAACGGCGCCAATATGGGCGACGACACGATTTACTCGGGCACCGTGGGCGCAGCCATGGAAGGCTATCTGTTCGGCATTCCGTCCATCGCTTTTTCGCAGGTGGACAAGGGCTGGGCCGAGCTCGAGGCCGCCGCCACCACGGCCCGCCAGATGGTGCAGGACATGATTGCCCAGCAACTGATAGGCACGGCCCCCTGGCTGCTGAATGTGAACATTCCCAATATGCCGCTGAGCGCGCTCAAGGGCGTCAAGCTCTGCCGGCTGGGGCGTCGCCATGCGGCCGAGCAGGCGATCGTCCAGCAAAGTCCGCGTGGCGAGACCATGTACTGGATAGGCAGCGCGGGCGCGGCCAAGGACGATTCCGAAGGCACGGATTTCCATGCCACGGCCCATGGCCATGTGTCCATGACGCCGTTGAAGGTCGACCTGACCGACCACGACAACCTGGGTTACTGGGCGCAGACGGCCGGCAAGCTGTCGGGCGCGGCGCAGGCGGTGGCACCGTGAGCGAGCGTCGCTCACCGCAGGTGCCGGGATGGATTGCGCGTTCGGTGCAATCCCAGACCTCGGCCGCCCGTCCCTCGACCCCTCGGGTTCCCGGTGTGCCCAAGGCCCTCGGCGCGCCGCGCGTGGCGGCCTCGCCGGTGGGCGTGGGGCTGGATTCGTCCACGGTGCGCGCGCGCATGGTCCAGCGCATCGCCGCGGCAGGCGTAGCCAACCCCCAGGTGCTGCAGGCCATGGCCACGGTGGAGCGCCACCGCTTTGTGGACAGCGCCCTGGTCAACCAGGCCTATGAAGACAACAGCCTGCCCATAGGTCTGGGGCAGACCATCTCCAAGCCCAGCGTGGTGGCGCGCATGGTGGAGCTGCTGCTCGATTCCGAGGCTGCCAAGGCCGGCCTGAGGCGGGTGCTGGAGATAGGCACGGGCTGTGGCTACCAGGTCGCCGTGCTGGCCATGGTGGCCAAAGAGGTGTATTCGATAGAGCGTCTGCGCGGCCTGCACGAAAAAGCCCGCGGCAATCTGCGCCCCTTGCGCCTGCCCAATGTGCATCTGATTCTCGGGGACGGCATGGCGGGGTTTGCCGGCGGCGCACCCTATGCGGGCATTATTTCGGCCGCCGGCGGCGACAACGTGCCACAGGCCTGGTGCGACCAGCTTGCCGTGGGTGGGCGCCTTGTCGCGCCGGTGGTGGTGGCTGCAGGTAAGCAGGCACTGCTGGTGATTGACAAGAGTTCACACGGTTTTAAACAGACAGTTTTGGAAGCGGTGAACTTTGTCCCTCTAAAATCGGGAATCGCCTAGAAGGGAATAGCTTATGTTGGTATCGCGAAGTCTTGGTGCTTGGGGAACGGTTGTGCTGGCGGGTGTGATCCTGACCGGTTGCTCGACCCAGGCAAACAGGGCTCCTGTGGAGGATCGCGGACAGTCGGCCTCCTCGTCTTCCAGTATGGACAGCAAGCCGCTGCCCGGTGCAGAAAATGCGGGCAAGCCTGGTTACTACACCATCAAGCCCGGCGACACTCTGATCAGGATTGGTCTGGAGAGCGGCCAGAGCTGGAAAGACATTGCTCGTTGGAACAATCTTGACAACCCGAACGTGATCGAGGTCGGCCAGGTGGTGCGCGTGGTGCCGCCGGGTCGCGAGTCCTCCGCTGCGGCTGCTCCGAGCAGCTCGGGCCGCGGCGTGGCTCCCGTGGTCGTGGGCAGCGGCTCTGGCGCCGGCTCCAGCTCCAGCACCTCAGGTGCCAGCGCCTCGAGCGCCAGCGCTGCGGCCACGCCCGCACCGGTCAACACCGCGCCAGCCGCCAAGGGCGCTGACGATGTGGACTTCATCTGGCCCGCCCATGGAACGCTGATCGCGGGCTTCGACGATTCGCGCAACAAGGGCTACGACATCGGCGGCAAAGCCGGCGATCCCGTGGTGGCCGCCGCCGATGGGCGTGTGGTGTATGCGGGTGCGGGTCTGCGCGGCTACGGCAACCTGATCATCCTCAAGCACAACAACACCTATCTGACGGCCTATGCCCACAACCAGTCGCTGCTGGTCAAGGAAGACCAGACGGTGAAGAAGGGCCAGAAGATCGCCGAAATGGGCAGCACCGACGCCGACCGCGTCAAGCTGCACTTCGAGGTGCGTCGCCAGGGCAAGCCTGTCGACCCCTCCCGCTATCTGCCGGCACGCTAAGCATGGCGGCGCAACGCAAGCAAGTCTCACAAGCCCCTGCTCCGCAGGGGCTTGTGTCTTCTGTGGCCGACCAGGGCTGGGACGAGGGCGCGGAAGACGCCATCGCGGGCACCGAGGTCGAGCAGCGCGAGCTGCTGGTCAGCGCAGAGCACCATGGCCAGCGCGTGGACAAGGTGCTGGCGCAGGGCGTTTCCGAATTTTCGCGCAGCTATCTGCAGCAACTGCTGGCCGATGGCGCCGTCATGCTCAACGGCAAGGTGCTGGCCAAGCCCTCGGTCAAGGTGGCCGTGGGCGACCGGCTGCACGTGGAAATGCGGCCCACCCAGCAGAGCATGGCTTTTCAGCCCGAGGTCATGGCGCTGGATGTGGTCTACGAGGACGAGGATCTGCTGGTCATCAACAAGCCCGCGGGCCTGGTGGTGCACCCGGCGCCGGGCAACTGGACCGGGACTCTGCTCAACGGTTTGCTGGCGCGCGATGAAAAAGCGCGCCAGGTGCCGCGCGCAGGCATCGTCCACCGGCTGGACAAGGACACCAGCGGCCTGATGGTGGTGGCGCGCAACCGCAGCACCATGGATGCGCTAATCAAAATGATAGCGGCGCGCGATGTGAGCCGTCAGTACTTGGCGCTGGCGCACAAGCAATGGGGCAGCCGCAAGCGCCGCGAGGTGGATGCGCCCATAGGTCGCGACCCGCGCAACCGTTTGCGCATGGCGGTGGTGGATCTGAATCTGCATCCCGGCAAGCAGGCGCGTACCGATTTCGATCTGCTCGATGGCGATGCCGCGCACAGCCTGGTGCGCTGTACGCTGCACACCGGGCGCACCCACCAGATCCGCGTGCACATGGCTTCGCTCGGCCATCCGCTGGTGGCCGATGCGCTGTACGGCGGCCATGCCGAAGGCGGGCTGGAGCGTCAGGCCCTGCATGCCTTCCGGCTGGCCTTCGCGCATCCGGTGACGCATCGGCCGCTGGAGCTGTATGCGCCGTTGCCGCAAGACATGGCTGGCGCACTGGATTTATGGGGCCTGCGTTACAATCCACCCGAAAGCCTCTGACCATCGCTCGCATGGCACTTCCGGGGCGCTTCCCTCTCTTCTTTGAATCAGGCGTCCCACCGAGATAGGTGCGACAGCCGCTCCCGAAACGCTGCGCCCATGAATACGGTAGATGCCAAGCGGGTTCTTGAAACAGCATTGATTTGTGCTCCGCAGCCTGTAACGCTTCGGGAGTTGCGCTCGCTTTTTGATGATGTGCTGGGCTCGGACACGATCAAGGACTTGCTGCTGGACCTGCAAAAGGACTGGGCCCTCAAGGGCGTGGAACTGGTGCAGGTGGCTTCGGGCTGGCGCTTTCAGAGTCGGCCCGAGATGCGGGTATATCTGGACCGGCTGCATCCCGAAAAGCCACCCAAATACACGCGGGCGACGCTGGAGACGCTGGCCATCATTGCCTACCGGCAGCCGGTGACGCGCGGCGATATCGAGGATATCCGCGGCGTGACGGTCAACAGCCTGATCATCAAGCAGCTCGAAGACCGGGGCTGGATCGAGGTCATCGGCCACCGGGAAACCGTGGGCCGGCCCGCGCTGTTTGCGACCACGCGCCAGTTTCTCGACGATCTGGGTCTGCAGTCGCTGGACCAGCTGCCCATGCTGGAGGAAACCCAGGCCCAGCAAAGTCTGTTCAAGGCGCTGGATGGGGAGGCTGCGGAAGAGCAGGGCGCTCCCGAGCCGGGTGTCGAGCCCGCGGATGGCGAGCCGGATGCCCAGGCAGGGGCCGAGCCGCCGGAGGCTGAGCAGGAGATTGAGGCCGAGGAGCCGGAGCCGGATCCAGGGATCGAGGTCGCAGTGCTCGAAATCGAGCCGGTGCAGGTGCCTGCCGCGGATGTGGCCGAAACCGACCAGCCTGCGCTGCCCGGGATGGTTGCCGCGCTCAGGTCCAAGCCAGCCAGGGCGGCGGCGGCCAAGCTCGCCGAGCCCGAGGAAAAGCCGGCGGCCAAAAAGTCCGGTCGCGCCGAATGGGTGGGGCTCAGGGCTTTTCTCGAAGATGACTATGGCGTCGACGAAGGCGATGCCGAGGAAGAAACAACAACCGTACTGGCCGAGGATGAGACGCAAGCCGGGCCGGTGGATGAGCGAACTCTGGAGGATGACGATGGCGCCATCCCCGAAGGAAAAAATGAATGAGCAACGAGACATCGAATCAGATGCCAGAACCTGTCTCCGCTTCGCCTGAAGCCGAGCCGCAGAAAAAGCCCCGCAAGCCGCGTGTGGCCAAGCCCAAGGACGAGGCCGCAGCCGAGAAAAAACCGGCTGTGCCGCGCAAGCGTGCCGTCGCCAAGAAGCCGGCTGCCGATGCCGCACCCGCCGAGGTGACGGAAGCCGCCGAGGCCGTGCAGGCGGCCGAAGCCAAGCCCGCCCGCAAGCGTAGCGTCAAGCCACGTCAGCCGGAGCCGGTGGAGGCCGCGCCGGCCGCCGCCGAGCTGCCGGAGGCTATGGCCGAGCCGATCGCCGAGGCTGAGTTCGATGCTGCGGAGGCAGTGGCTGCCGACGCGGATGCCGAAGAGGCGGTGACGCAGAAGGCCTCCAAGCAGGAGCGCAGGGGTCAGAGCATCGGCTTTGCCGATGTGATCTCCGGCGAGTTCGACGAGGAAGAGGAAAACGGCAATGCCATGCCCGCCAAGCGCGTGCTGGCGCCGCAGATGGACTCCCCCAAGCTGCACAAGGTGCTGGCCCAGGCCGGCATGGGCTCGCGCCTGGAGATGGAGCAGCTGATTCTGGAAGGCCGCATTTCCGTCAACAACGAGCCGGCCCATATCGGCCAGCGCGTGCAGTTTGGCGATGTGGTCAAGGTCAATGGCAAGCCCATCCGCTTCCGCATTGATCCGCCGCCGGCGCGCGTGATCGCCTACCACAAGCCCGTGGGCGAGGTGGTCACCCATGACGATCCGCAGAACCGCCCCACGGTGTTCCGCAAGCTGCCCAAGCTGCAGCACGGCAAGTGGCAGTCTGTCGGCCGTCTGGACCTGAATACCGAAGGTCTGTTGCTGTTCACGAGCTCGGGCGAACTCGCCAACTCGCTGATGCACCCGCGCTTTGGTCTGGAGCGTGAATACGCGGCCCGCGTGCTGGGCGCGCTGAGCAAGGAAGAAAAGCAGCGCCTGCTGGACGGCGTGCAGCTCGAGGATGGCGAAGCCAGCTTCGGCGCCGTCGAAGACGGCGGCGGCGAAGGTGCCAACTGCTGGTACCGCGTCACCATCTCCGAAGGCCGCAATCGCGAAGTGCGCCGCATGTTCGAGGCCGTGGGTCATGCGGTGAGCCGCCTGATCCGCATCCGCTATGGCGCCATGATGCTGCCGCGCGGCTTGAAGCGCGGCGCCTGGGTGGAGCTGGACCAGGCCGATATCCAGGCGCTGATGTCGGCTGCCGGCGTGAAGGAGCGTGCTCCCGTCGAACGCAATGCCGGCGGCCGTGGCGGCAACAACCGCAATGCGCGTGGCGGCCGCGGCGGTGGCCGAGGCAACGGCTTCAATGCCGACCGCAGCCAGCAGGGCCGTCGCGAAGGCGGCGGTCAGCGCCGCGGCGAATGGGATGGCAACCGTCCCGCGCCCAGCGGCATGCTGGGCGACAGCCCGCGTGGCAAGAGTGCTCGCTCCGGCGGCGGCGCCGGCCGCTCGCAGAGCAACCAGCCCGATCCCATGCGCACCTCGGTGGGCTATATCGGTGGCGACAGCCTCTCGCGCGCCCGCCAGAATGCCAAGCGCCGCCCCGGTGGCGGCGGTGGCGGTCGCCGCGGCGGTCGCTAAAAAGGCGTCCGTAAGGATTTGAGTGCTGCCAGGACTTCAAGGTCTATGGCGGCACCGCTAAAATCAGCTGTTTTGCTTTTTCGGCAAAAACCCATAGTAACCCTGATTAGGAAATAATCATCATGGCTATCGAACGTACCCTCTCCATCATCAAGCCCGACGCAGTTGCCAAGAACGTGATCGGCCAAATCTACGCCCGCTTCGAAGCTGCCGGCCTGAAGGTCGTGGCCGCCAAGATGGCTCACCTGTCGCGCGGCGAAGCCGAGCAGTTCTACGCTGTGCACGCTGCACGTCCTTTCTTCAAGGATCTGGTGGACTTCATGATCTCCGGTCCCGTGATGATCCAGGCTCTGGAAGGCGAGAACGCCATCCTGAAGAACCGCGAACTGATGGGCGCCACCGACCCCAAGAAGGCTGAGAAGGGCACCATCCGCGCCGACTTCGCCGACAGCATCGACGCCAACGCCGTGCACGGCTCCGACGCTGCTGAAACCGCTGCTGTGGAAATTGCCTTCTTCTTCCCCGGCATGAACGTTTACTCGCGTTAATCCGCGCAAGCTTTACAGCATGCTCTCGCTGACGCCAGGGCTTCGCATTGGCGAAGCCGGTGTCAGCAGTGACAATGCTGGCCACGGCGTGGCAAAACCGTTCGCAAGACGCCTCGCCACATGCCGCTATGACTACCAATTTGCTTGATTTTGACCTCGAAGGACTGACCGCATACTGCGAGCAGCTCGGGGAGAAGCGTTTCCGTGCGACGCAGCTGTTCCGCTGGATTCACCAGCGCGGCGCCTCGGATTTCGACCAGATGACCGATCTGGCCAAGTCCCTGCGCGAAAAGCTCAAGAGCCGGGCCCATATCACCGCACTGCCCGTGGTGACCGAGCATGTCTCGGCCGACGGCACCGTGAAATGGCTGTTCGACGTGGGTGACGGCAATGCCGTCGAATCCGTTTTCATTCCTGAGGACGACCGCGGCACGCTGTGTGTCTCGTCCCAGGCCGGTTGCGTGGTGGGCTGCCGCTTTTGCTCGACGGGGCATCAGGGCTTCAGCCGCAATCTGACCACGGGCGAGATCCTCGCCCAGCTCTGGTATGCCGAGCATTCGCTGCGCAAGCGTTTCGGCACCGAGGAACGCATCATCTCCAACGTGGTGATGATGGGCATGGGCGAGCCGCTACAGAACTACGGCGCGCTGGTGCCGGCGCTGCGCGTGATGCTCGACGACCATGGTTATGGCCTGTCACGCCGCCGCGTGACCGTGTCCACCTCGGGCGTGGTGCCCATGATGGATCGCCTCGCGCAGGACTGCGCCGTGGCGCTGGCCGTGTCGCTGCACGCGCCCAACGATCCGCTGCGCGACAACCTGGTGCCGCTGAACAAGAAGTATCCGCTCGCCGAGCTGCTGGACGCCTGCGAGCGCTATCTGGAGTTCGCGCCGCGCGACTTCATCACCTTTGAATATTGCATGCTCGACGGCGTCAACGACCAGCCCGAGCACGCGCGCCAGCTGATAGAGTTGGTGCGTGCGCGCGGCGACGGCAAGAGCTGGTGCAAGTTCAACCTGATTCCGTTCAATCCCTTCCCCGCTTCGGGGCTGCTGCGCTCGCCTGCGGCCCGGGTGACCGAGTTCGCGACCCTGCTCAGCAATGCCGGCATCGTGACCACGGTGCGCAAGACGCGCGGCGACGATATCGACGCGGCCTGCGGCCAGCTGGCCGGGGATGTGAAAGACAGAACGCGCGCTGCCGAGCGCATGGCAAAGCAGCGCACCATCACGCTCAAGCAGGTGTCTTGAGGGAGTTTTGAACAAAGGACAGCACATGAAGGCAGGGGTAGGGCGACCGGTTGGCAAGCATTGGGGCCTGTGGGTCCGATGGGGAGTGCCGGTTGCGGCCGCGGCGCTGCTGGGCTGCACCAGCACGACCACCACCACGACCTCGTCGACCTCGGTGCCCCAGGCCTCGGTGGTGGGTACCGCCTCTCCTCAGGTGGCCGACGCCAACCGCCGCGCCCAGATCCGTCTGGAGCTGGCAGCCAACTACTTCCAGGCCGGGCGTCTGGACGTGGCCATGGAGGAGGTCGGTCAGGCGCTGTCCGCCAAGCCCGATTACGCCGATGCCTATGGCCTGCTGGGGCTGATCCTGATGCAGAACCAGGACTGGGCCCAGGCCGATATCGCCATGCGCAAGGCCATAGACCTCAATCCCAGGGACGGCAACCAGATCCACAACTACGGCTGGATGCAGTGCCAGCAAAAGCATTTCGACAGCGCCCAGCAATGGTTTGACAAGGCGCTGCAGGCACCCGGCTATCGTGAGCAGCCCAAGACCCTGCTGGCCAAGGGCATGTGCTATCAGCAGGCGGGCCAGCTGGATCAGGCCTACGAGAGCATGTTCCGCGCCTATGAAATGGATGTGGGCAATCCGGCCGCGGGCTACAGCCTGGCAAATGTGCTCTGGCTCAAGGGTGATCTGAAAAAAGCCCAGTTCTACATCCGGCGCTTGAATAACAATAGCAGCCAGTCCAGTGCGGAAAGCCTGTGGCTGGGAATCAAGATCGACAAGGCGGTGCACGACGAGATCGGCGTGCGACAGCTTGCCGATCAGTTGCGCGACCGCTTCCCGCAGTCGCGCCAGTGGCTGGCATACGAGCGCGGAGCCTTCAATGAGTGACAGTGCGGTGGAAGAGGTGACTATGCAGAGCGAAGAGCAAGCTCGGGTGACGGCCGGGGCCATGCTGCGCCAGGCGCGGGAGGCGGTCCATGTGCAGCTGCCCAGCCTGGCCGCAACCCTGAAAGTGCCGCAGCACAAGCTGGAGGCGCTGGAAACCGATGACTATGCGGCCTTCCCCGACCATGTCTTCATGCGCGCGCTCGCCATGGGCATGTGCCGTGCCCTGCACATCGACTCGGCGCCCGTGCTGGCGCTGCTGCCGCGTACCCAGCTCAAAAGCCTGGAAGGCAGCGGCCCTGGCATCAACGAGGCGGTGAAGGAGCGCATCAGCTTCAAGGCCAAGGGCACGCCCCTGGATTCGCGCGCGGGCGGCTCGCGCAAGATCGCGGCCGGCGTGCTGATTCTGCTGGCGGCCGCGGCAGCCGTTTATTTCGTGCCCTTCCATCAGGCCGTGGATTCGGCTTCCGATGCGGTCGCCGGGCAGTCTGCCGGCGCGGCCGCGCTGCCGGCCTCCGCAAGCGGTACGGTGGTCGAGTCCGGGGCTGCCGTGCCCATGGGGGCGGCTTCCAACAGCGGCGATGCTCCCGAGGCTGCCAGCGCGGAAGCTGCGCCCGCGGTGCCGGCGACCCCGGTGGCGGCCGCCGCGCCTGTCGCCGCTTCCGGTCCGGCCGCCGCTGCGGTCGGCGGCACCGGCGATGCCGCTGCGCCAGCCCCAGCGCCAAATGCGGCTGCGGCGCCTGTGCCAGCTGCTGCACCGGCTTCGGGCGCTGTGCTGGCGTTGAAGGCCAGCGGCCAGTCCTGGGTCAAGGTCAAGGATGCCAACGGCAAGGTGGTGCTGGAAAAGACCCTGGCCAAGGATGAGTCCGTGACCGCCGAAGGCCTGCTGCCCCTGTCCGTGATCGTGGGCAATGCCAAGGGCACGCAGGTTCTGGTGCGCGGCGAACCGCTCAATATTTCGACTACGCGAGACAATGTGGCTCGCTTCGAGGTCAAGTAAGCCTCAAGGTGACAAGAGTGCAAGATTCCGAGAATTCGCAGGCTGCCGGCACACCGATCGCGATCGCATCGCCGCTGCCGCGCCGCTCGCGCCAGGCCCGCGTGGTCTGGCGCAACAACGTGGTCACCGTGGGTGGCGATGCGCCCGTGCGCGTGCAGTCCATGACCAATACCGACACCGTGGACGCCGTGGAAACGGCCATCCAGGTGCGCCAGTTGGCCCAGGCCGGCTCGGAGATGGTGCGCATCACCGTCAACACACCCGAGGCCGCGGCTGCCGTGCCCTATATCCGCGAGCAGCTCGACCGCATGGGCGAGTACGTGCCGCTGGTGGGCGACTTCCACTACAACGGCCACCGGCTGCTGAGCGACTATCCGGCCTGCGCCGAGGCGCTGTCCAAATACCGCATCAACCCCGGCAACGTGGGCAAGGGCGACAAAAAGGACAAGCAGTTCGGCCAGATGATCGAGATCGCGGCCAGGTACGACAAGGCCGTGCGCATAGGCGTGAACTGGGGCTCGCTGGACCAGGAAATCATGGCCGAGCTGATGGACCAGAACAGCAAGCGTGCCAAACCCTGGGATACGCGCCAGGTCATGTATGAGGCGTTGATCACCTCGGCCGTCAGCTCGGCCGAGCTGGCCAAAAACATCGGCCTGAACCCCGACAACATCATTCTTTCCTGCAAGGTCAGCGGCGTGCAGGATCTGATCTCGGTCTACCGCGCACTGGCGCAGCGCTGCGACTACGCGCTGCATCTGGGCCTGACCGAGGCCGGCATGGGCACCAAGGGCACGGTGGCATCGACGGCCGCGCTGTCCGTGCTGCTGCAGGAAGGCATTGGCGACACGATTCGCGTCTCGCTCACGCCCCAGCCCGGCGAAGCGCGTACGCAGGAAGTCGTGGTGGCCTCCGAAATCCTGCAGGCCCTGGGTCTGCGCGTGTTCGTGCCCAGCGTCACGGCCTGTCCGGGTTGTGGCCGCACCACCAGCACCACCTTCCAGGAGCTGGCCAAGAGGATCGATGACTTCCTGCGCGGTGAAATGCCTGTCTGGCGTACCCAATACCCGGGCGTGGAGGCGATGAAGGTGGCCGTGATGGGCTGCATCGTCAACGGCCCCGGCGAGAGCAAGCATGCCGATATCGGCATCAGCCTTCCCGGCAACGGCGAGGCCCCTGCGGCGCCCGTGTTCATCGATGGCGAGAAAGCCATGACGCTGCGCGGCGAGCATATTGCCGAGGAGTTCCAGGCCATTGTCCAGGACTATGTGCAGCGCCGCTACGGCGTTCGGGCTTGAGCCCCAGCTCGGGGTACATGGCGCTTGCTGGCACAATGGTCGCAAGCCTGTTTAGGAATTGATAGCTGCTTGCGCGCTATCTGTATGGATTTGATTGTGGTTTCTGTGTGAAATTATGAGTTGCTGCGTGCAGCAAGCTCTGATTTTGCGAGCGACCTGAGTGTGAGATTTCACGTGGCCAAAAACGAAAAACTGACTGCCGTCAAAGGCATGAACGACATCCTCCCACCCGATTCCGCGCGCTGGGAGTGGTTCGAGGACAAGGTGCGCAACCTTATGGGCCGCTTTGCCTACCGCAACATCCGCACGCCGCTGGCCGAGCACACGGCCCTGTTCGTGCGCGGCCTGGGCGAGGTGACCGATATCGTCGAGAAGGAGATGTACTCCTTCGAAGACCGGGCCGACAAGCATGGCCAGGCCGAGCATCTGACGCTGCGCCCCGAAGGCACGGCCGGCGTGGTGCGCTCCGTGGTGGAGAACAATCTGCTGTACGACGGCGGCAAGCGCCTGTTCTACATCGGCCCCATGTTCCGCCGCGAGAAGCCGCAGCGCGGTCGCTACCGCCAGTTCCACCAGGTGGGCGTGGAGGCCATGGGCTTTGCCGGCCCCGAGCTCGATGCCGAGGTGATTCTGCTGGCTGCGCAGCTGTGGCAGGAGCTGGGCATAGACGGCGTGCGCCTGGAGCTCAACAGCCTGGGCCAGCCCGAGGAGCGCAAGGCCCATCGCGAGGCGCTGATCGCCTACTTCGAGCAGCACACTGCGGTGATGGACGAGGAAGCCAAGCGCCGCATGTACAGCAACCCGCTGCGCGTGCTGGACACCAAGAATCCCGCCATGCAGGAAATGGTCAACGCCGCGCCCAGGCTCATGGACTATCTGGGCGAGGCCTCCAAGGCCCACCTCAAGGCCGT
This sequence comes from Comamonas guangdongensis, assembly GCF_041079535.1. Lineage (NCBI taxonomy): Bacteria > Pseudomonadati > Pseudomonadota > Betaproteobacteria > Burkholderiales > Comamonadaceae > Comamonas > Comamonas guangdongensis. The sequence continues at coordinate 34,091 of NZ_JBFYGN010000009.1, forward strand.
GCAGGACATCCTCGACGCCAACGGCGTGGCCTGGTCGCTGAATCCGCGCCTGGTGCGCGGCATGGACTATTACAACCTCACGGTGTTCGAGTTCATCACCGACAAGCTGGGTTCGCAGGGCACGATCTGCGGCGGCGGCCGCTACGACTACCTGATCGAGGAGATCGGCGGCAAGCCGGCTCCGGCCGTGGGCTGGGGCATGGGCGTGGAGCGCGTGCTGGAAGTGCTCAAGGAAATCGGCGTCGAGATTCCGCAGCCCGCGGCCGATGTCTACGCCATCATTCCCGAAGCCTCGGCTCTGCCCCAGGTCTTCAAGACCGTGCAGCAGCTGCGCGCGGCCGGTGTGGCCGTGCAGATGCATGCGGCCGCCGGCGGCATGGCCGAGGGCATGGGCTCGATGAAGTCGCAGTTCAAGAAGGCCGACGGCTCGGGTGCGCGTTTTGCGCTGATCTTCGGCGGCGACGAGCTGGCCCAGGGGCTGGTCACCGTGAAGTCGCTGCGCGACGGCGCAGGCCAGCAGGCGCAGCAATCCCTGGCCGAAGTGGCTCAATGGGCGGACAGCCTAAAATCGCCGCTCTGACGCTGCCGTCCACGTTTTCTGACGGGTATTCCATTCATTAGAACAAGCCATGGCAAACCATTTCGACCTTGAAGAACAAGAGCAACTCGACCAACTCAAGCATTTCTGGGATTCCTGGGGAACCTTGATCACCAGCGTGCTGGTGGTGATCTTTGTCGGTATTGCGGGCTGGAATGGCTGGCAATACTGGCAAAAGCGCCAGTCCCTGCAGGCTGCGGCACTGGAGTTTGCGGTCGACGAGGCGCTGACGGCCAAGGACCAGGCGCGTGCCGACCAGGCATTTGCCGAGCTCAAGGACAAGTATGCGGGCACGGCCCAGGCGATGCAGACGGCGCTGCTGATGGCCAAGGCCTCGGTGGACGCGGGCAAGCTCGACGATGCCAAGGCCCAGCTGAGCTGGGTGGTGGACAAGGGCGACGAGGGCTCCAAGGCCCTGGCCCGCATCCGTCTGTCTTCGGTGCTGGAGCAGCAGAAAAGCTATGACGAAGGCCTGAAGCTGCTCGCTGCCTCCGTGCCGGAAGCCTTTGCCGGTCTGCAGGCCGACCGTCGCGGCGATCTGTATGCGGCCCAGGGCAAGCAGCAGGAGGCCGTGACCCAGTACCAGAGCGCTTACAAGCTGCTGGACAAGGATCTGGACTACCGCCATCTGGTGGAGTTCAAGCTCAATGCGCTGGGTGCCGCTCCCGAGACCGTGGCCCAGGCCAAGACAACGCCGTCGGAGAACTAATCTTGAAGACTTTTGCCCATCAAGTGAAATCAGCCCTGCCTGCCGCTTCGCGCGTGCTGGCCTTGCCGCTGCTGGCCACGGCTTTGAGCGCCTGCTCCATGTTCGGCGGCAGCGAAAAACCCAAGCCGCTGGACCTGGGGCCCAACCCCGGCAAGATTGCCGTGCACCAGGCCTGGTCGGTCAAGCTGGGCGGCGAGGTGCCGCTGGCCATGCCGGCGCTGGTCAAGGGCAATACGGTGACCGTGGTCTCCAAGAACGGCAACGTGACCACGCTGGACGGCAACAGCGGCAGCCAGATCGGCAAGTTCAGCGTTGGCGAGGTGCTGAGCACCGGCGTGGGCAGCGACGGCCAGCGCACGGCGGCGGTCACGCAGAGCAACCAGCTGATGGTGTTTGCCGAAGACAAGCAGCTGTGGAAGCGCAGCCTGACGGCGGCCGTCTACACGCCGCCGCTGGTGGCCGGCGGCCGGGTGTTCGTGATGGCGGCGGACCGCTCGCTGTCGGCCTTCGACGCCAATACCGGGCGTGAGCTGTGGTCGGTGGAAGGCCCTAGCAACGAACCCCTGATTCTGCGCCAGCCCGGCGTGCTGATGGCGGTCGAGAATACACTGGTGGTCGGTGTGTCCGGCCGCCTGGCCGGCGTGGACCCCGATACGGGCTCGGTGCGTTGGATGGCGCCTCTGGCCGCACCGCGCGGCACCAACGACGTGGAGCGCCTGGTGGACCTGGTGGGTCCCGTCAGCCGCGTGGGCAGCAGCGTTTGCGCGCGCGCCTTCCAGGCCTCGGTGGGCTGTGTGGACACGGCCAATGCCAATGTGCGCTGGACCCAGTCCTCCAAGGGCAGCGACGGCATAGGCGGCGACGAGCAGTCGGTGTTCGGTGCCGAAAGCAATGGCACGGTGCAGGCCTGGCGCCGCAGCGATGGGGAGCGTCTGTGGTCCATCGACAAGCTGCAGTACCGCAAGCTGACGGCGCCGCTGGTGCTGGGCCGCTCGGTGGTGCTGGCCGATGATCTGGGGACGGTGCATATGCTCTCGCGTGAAGACGGCTCTGCACTGGCCCGTTTGGAAACTGACAAGGCAGGAGTTGCCACTTCGCCGGTGGTCGCCGCCAATACTCTGGTGGTCGTCAGCCGCAGCGGAACTGTGTACGGCTTCAAGCCGGATTGATGGGTTATTTTGGGAATGAAGCCAGTTATTGCCCTGGTAGGGCGCCCCAATGTGGGCAAGTCGACGCTGTTCAATCGGCTCACGAAGTCGAGGGATGCCATCGTCGCCGACTTCGCAGGGCTGACGCGTGATCGCCACTACGGCCAGGGCCGTCAGGGCAAGCACGAGTACATCGTCATCGATACCGGCGGTTTCGAGCCTGACGCGTCCAAGGGCATCTTCAAGGAGATGGCCAGGCAGACGCAGCAGGCCGTGGCCGAGGCCGATGTGGTGATCTTTGTGCTCGATGCGCGTGCGGGTCTTGCCGGTCAGGACCACGAGATCGCCAACTATCTGCGCCGCCTGGGCAAGCCCACGGTGCTGGTGGCCAACAAGGCCGAAGGCATGAAGGACGGCAGCCAGCTCTCCGAGTTCTACGAGCTGGGTCTGGGCGAGGTCGTGCCCGTGTCCGCGGCCCACGGCCAGGGCGTGCGCAGCCTGGTCGATCTGGCCCTGGGTCTGCTCAATCTGCCCGAGCCCGTCGAGGACGAGGCCTTCGGCGACGAGGACCAGAAGCCCGTGCGCCTGGCCGTGGCCGGCCGCCCCAATGCGGGCAAGTCCACGCTGATCAATACCTGGCTGGGCGAGGAACGCCTGGTGGCCTTCGACATGCCGGGCACCACGCGCGATGCGATCACCGTGCCGTTCGAGCGCAACGGCCAGAAGTTCGAGCTCATCGATACCGCCGGTCTGCGCCGCAAGGGCAAGGTGTTCGAGGCCATAGAGAAGTTCTCGGTGGTCAAGACCCTGCAGGCCATCGAAGGCGCGAATGTGGTGCTGCTGCTGATCGATGCCACGCAGGGCGTGACGGACCAGGATGCGCATATCGCGGGCTACATCCTGGAAAGCGGCCGCTCCGTGGTGCTGGCCATCAACAAATGGGATGCCGTGGACGACTATCAGCGCCAGATGCTGGAGCGCTCCATTGAAACGCGTTTGTCCTTCCTGAAGTTCGCGCCCCTGCACTTCATCTCGGCGCAAAAGCGCCAGGGTCTGGAGCCGCTGTGGAAGTCCATCATCCAGGCCCACCGTGCCGCGACCTGCAAGATGCCGACGCCGGTGCTGACCCGTGTGCTGCTGGAGGCGCTGCAGTTCCAGACGCCCAAGAAGGTCGGGGCTTACCGTCCCAAGATGCGCTACGCCCACCAGGGGGGCATGAATCCGCCCATCATCGTGATCCATGGAAATTCTCTGGAACATGTCACGGACGCCTACAAGCGCTTTCTGGAAGGGCGTTTCCGTAAGGAATTCAATCTCGTGGGCACTCCGTTGCGCATCGAGATGAAAACCTCTCATAATCCTTACGCCGACAAGGATTAATCGTTATCTGCAATGCCTAGGGAAAACCCTTTTGGGAGTTTTTCCCGGGCCCTGTGGTAATGTGTCGGTTTACAACAACACTCTTCGAACACGGAGAATATCGTGAGCAATAAAGGTCAACTCCTCCAAGATCCGTTCCTGAACGCACTGCGTCGCGAACATGTGCCGGTTTCCATCTATCTGGTCAACGGCATCAAGCTGCAAGGGCAAATCGAGTCGTTTGACCAATACGTGGTGCTGCTGCGCAACACCGTGACCCAGATGGTCTACAAGCACGCCATCTCCACCATCGTTCCCGGCCGTGCCGTGAATTTCTCGGCAGCTGCTCCTGCAGAAGGCGAAGCTGCTGCAGCCTAAGCCTCGCCACAACGCCCGCCGGCCAGCCCGGCGCGGCCATCACCCTACGGGACAGATATTTGAGTTCTGAATCCTTTGAACGCTCCGCGTCGGCGCCAGTGCTGCTGGTAGGCGTGGATTTTGGCGTTCCCCATTTTGACGATGAGCTGGAAGAGCTGGGCCTGCTAGCCCAGACCGCCGGCTTGCAACCCGTGGCCCGCTTGACCTGCAAGCGCAAAGCTCCCGATGCCGCACTGTTCGTGGGCAGCGGCAAGGCCGACGAAATCCGCATGCTGGCCCAGATGCATGGCGCCAAGGAAATCTGGTTCGACCAGGCCTTGAGCCCGGCGCAGCAGCGCAATCTCGAGCGCCACATCCAGATGCCGGTCAACGACCGCACCATGTTGATCCTGGAGATCTTTGCCCAGCGTGCGCGCAGCCACGAGGGCAAGCTGCAGGTGGAGCTGGCGCGTCTGCAGTACATCAGCACGCGCCTGGTGCGCCGCTGGAGCCACCTGGAGCGCCAGGCCGGCGGTATCGGCGGCCGTGGAGGCCCCGGTGAAAAGCAGATCGAGCTGGATCGTCGCATGATCGACGATGCCATCAAGCGCACCAAGGAGCGGCTGAAGAAGGTCAAGAAGCAGCGCACCACTCAGCGCCGCCAGCGCGCGCGCCGTGCTGTTTTCAATATCTCGCTGGTCGGTTACACCAATGCGGGCAAATCCACGCTGTTCAATGCCATGGTCAAGGCGCGAGCCTATGCGGCGGATCAGCTGTTTGCCACGCTGGACACGACCACTCGGCAGATGTATCTGGCAGAGGCCGAGGAATCGGTATCCCTGTCCGATACGGTCGGGTTCATCCGCGATTTGCCGCACGGTCTGGTCGACGCCTTCCAGGCCACCTTGCAGGAGGCGATAGACGCCGATCTGCTGCTGCATGTCGTGGATGCCTCGAACCCCGGCTTCCCCGAACAAATACAACAAGTCCAGAAAGTTCTGGGAGAAATCGGGGCCGATGACGTGCCTCAGATTCTGGTTTTCAACAAGCTGGATGCGATCGCGCCCGAACATCAGCCTGCGGTGTTGCAGGATGTATACGAGCTCGATGGCGTGCCCGTGTCGCGCGTGTTTGTCAGTGCCCGCTCCGGGCAGGGGCTGGCACAGCTGCGGCAGATGTTGGTCGACCGGGTCTTGCAGGTACGAGAGCAGGAGGCACGCGAAGAGGGGGAGGAGCAGGGCGATGCGTCCTCGATGACCCCTGATGACGACGCGCAATACTAGGGACTTGATTTCCTATTGGGCACAATGCCTGCCATGGTCCATGTCTTTTTGAAAACACAGAGACTTCTCGCATGAATTTTTCACAACGCGTTCATCGTTGGGCGGTACTGCCGCAACGCATTCGCGGGATGTTCAACTTGAACGATCCGCGCTGGGGTCGTGGCGACAACAACAATGAAGACGGCTCCTCGCCCGGCGGTTCGCGCCCCGAAGGCGAGCGTCCTCTGCCGCCGCCCGCGCCCGAGCAGCGCCCGCGTCCGCAGTCCTCCCAGCCGGGCCAGCCGCCGGATCTGGATGAGCTCTGGCGCGATCTCAATCGCAAGCTCTCGGGCCTGTTCGGCGGCAAGCCCGGTGATGGCCGCGGCATGCCGCCGGGCCGCAGCGGCGGCCAGCCGACCGAGCCCTTCAATGCCGGCAAAGGTATCTTCGTGATCGCCGGCGTGGCGGCACTGATCTGGGTGGGAACCGGTTTCTTCATCGTGCAGGAAGGCCAGCAGGCCGTCATCACGCAGTTTGGCAAGTACAAGAGCACGGTGGGTGCGGGCTTCAACTGGCGCCTGCCCTATCCCATACAGAAGCATGAGCTGGTCTATGTCTCGCAGATCCGCTCTGCCGACGTGGGCAGCGACAACATCGTGCGCAGCACGGGTCTGCGCGAGTCGGCCATGCTGACCGAGGACGAGAACATCGTCGAGATCAAGTTCGCCGTGCAATACCGTCTGAGCGATGCGCGCGCCTGGCTGTTTGAAAGCCGCAGCCCGTCCGAGGCCGTGGTGCAGGTGGCCGAGTCCGCGGTGCGCGAAGTGGTGGGCAAGATGAAGATGGACACGGCCCTGGCCGAGGAACGCGATCAGATCGCGCCGCGCGTGCGCGATCTGATGCAGACCATTCTGGACCGCTACAAGGTCGGCGTGGAAGTGGTGGGCATCAATCTGCAGCAGGGCGGCGTGCGTCCGCCCGAGCAGGTGCAAGCCTCGTTCGATGATGTGCTCAAGGCCGGTCAGGAGCGCGAGCGCGCCAAGAACGAAGCCCAGGCCTATGCCAACGACGTGGTGCCGCGCGCCGCGGGCACGGCGGCACGCCTGGGCGAGGAGGCCACGGCCTACAAGTCCAAGATCGTGGCTCAGGCCCAGGGTGATGCCGGGCGCTTCAGTTCGCTGTATGCCGAATACCAGAAGGCGCCGCAGGTTACGCGCGATCGTCTGTATCTGGACACCATGCAGCAGATCTACAGCAATGTGACCAAGGTCCTGGTGGAGTCGCGCCAGGGCTCGAATCTGCTGTATCTGCCGCTGGACAAGATCGTGAACAGCGTCAGCGGTGCCGCCGCTCCCGCCGCTTCCGGCGACAGCGCGGCCGCCGCCGCTGGCGCCTCGTCTTCAGCCCCCGCAACGGTGCGTGTGGTGCCCAGCCCGGCCGGCGATGCCCGCGGTCGTGATGCCCGCAGCCGTGACCGTGACGCACGCTAGGAGAGAATGCAGTGAATCGAATCGGATTTTTTGTCACCAGCATTCTTGTGGTGCTGGCCTTGCTGAGTTCCACCCTGTTCGTGGTGGACCAGCGTCAGTTTGGCGTGGTCTATGCCCTGGGTCAGATCAAGGAAGTGATCACCGAGCCGGGACTCAACTTCAAATGGCCGCCACCGTTCCAGAACGTGCGCTATATCGACAAGCGTCTGCTGACGCTGGACAGCACGGATACCGAGCCCATGCTCACGGCCGAAAAGCAGCGCGTGGTGATCGACTGGTATGTGCGCTGGCGCATTTCCGAGCCCTCGGAATACATCCGCAACGTGGGTCTGGACGAATCCGCGGGCGCCATGCAGCTCAATCGCGTGGTGCGCAATGCCTTCCAGGAGGAAATCAACCGCCGTACCGTGCGTGAGCTGCTGTCTTCCAAGCGTGAAGCGCTGATGGCCGACGTCAAGCGCGAGGTGCTGGAGACCGTGCGCGGCGCCAAGCCTTGGGGCGTGGACATCGTGGACGTGCGTATCACGCGTGTGGACTACGCAGAGACCATCACCGAGTCGGTCTACCGACGCATGGAGGCCGAGCGCAAGCGCGTGGCCAACGAGCTGCGTTCCACGGGTGCCGCCGAAGGCGAGAAAATCCGTGCCGAGGCCGATCGCCAGCGCGACATCACGATTGCCAACGCTTATCGCGATGCGCAAAAGCTCAAGGGTGAGGGCGATGCCGAGGCGGCCCGCATCTATGGCGAATCCTTTGGCAAGGACCCGCAGTTTGCGCAGTTCTACCGCAGCCTCGAGGCCTACAAGGAGAGCTTTGCCAAGAAGAGCGATGTGCTGGTGCTGGACCCCTCGCAGAGCGACTTCTTCAAGGCCTACCGCAATGGCGGCTCGGCAGGCAAGTAAGCTCTGATATGCATGAAGACAATGGCCCCTCGCGGGCCATTGTTCGTTTAGGGAGTGGATATGGAACGGGGTGAGTCGCTGGGCATGGCTCTGGCCATGGTGCTGATTCTGGAGGGGCTGCTGCCGCTGCTGGCGCCGCAGCAGTGGCGCCGGATGTTCACGCAGCTGCTGCAGCTGCGCGATGGGCAGCTGCGCTTTTGCGGATTGCTGTGTATCGCAGCGGGCGCCATCACGCTGTTCTGGCTGTGAATACCGGCGATAACGCCTAGGCCTTGTCGGTCAAGTTGGGTGTGGCTGGCAAAGCCGGTAGAATCACGTTTTTAACAGCCTCCCCCTTTCTCCATGTCTGCTTGGGTCCTGCCGGATCACATCGCCGATGTATTGCCCTCCGAGGCTCGGCACATCGAAGAATTGCGTCGAGGATTGCTCGATACTGCGCGCAGCTATGGCTATGAGCTCGTCATGCCGCCCATGCTGGAGTATCTGGAGTCCTTGCTCACCGGTACCGGTGAAGCGCTGGCACTGCAAACCAGCAAGCTCGTCGATCAACTCTCCGGCCGCACTATGGGCCTGCGTGCGGACATGACGCAGCAGGTGGCGCGCATTGATGCCCATCTCCTCAACCGCCAGGGTGTGACCCGCCTGTGCTACTGCGGCTCCGTGGTCCATGCGCGGCCCGATCGCCCGCGTGCCACGCGCGAGCCCTTGCAGTTCGGCGCGGAAATCTATGGCCATCAAGGTCTGGAGGCAGACCTCGAAGCCCTGCACCTGGCGCTGGACTGCCTCAAGAGCGCGGGTGTCAAGGACATCATCGTGGACCTGGCCGATGTGCGCATCGTGCGCAGCCTGCTGGCCGGGGTGATGGTGGACGAGCAGGTGCTGCGCGGCGTGCATGCGGCGCTGGCCGCCAAGGATGCAACCGAGCTGGAGCAACTGACCCGCGGCTTCCCCGCGGCTTCGCGCGAAGGCCTGATGGCGCTGCTGCAGCTGTATGGCGGCATGGACGTGCTGGACAAGGCTGAAAAACAGCTGGAAGGCATAGCTGGCGTGCGTGATGTGCTATCGCATCTGCGCTGGCTGGCCCGGCGTCTGGACGGCGTCAAGGTCAGCTTCGATCTGGCCGATCTGCGCGGCTACTCCTATTACAGCGGCACCCGTTTTGCGATTTTTGTGCCCGGCGGCAGCGATGCCCTGGTGCGCGGCGGCCGCTACGACGAAGTCGGTGCCGTGTTCGGGCGCAACCGCCCCGCGGCCGGCTTCAGTCTCGATATCAAACAACTGGTGGCTGTCGTGCCCGAGCGTCCGCTCAAGGCAGCCATTCGCGCTCCCTGGGGTGATGACGAGCAGGTGGCCGCGGCCATCTCCGTATTGCGCCTCAAGGGCGAGACGGTGGTCTGCGTGCTGCCTGGGCATGAAAGCGAAGTGGATGAGTTCCACTGCGACCGTGAGCTTGTCAACATCGGCGGGCAATGGGTCGTGCAAGCCATTCAAGGCATTTGACTAATTCTTCGATTTATCGGGTTGGAATATGAAAACATCCAAAGGTCGCAATGTGGTCGTGGTCGGCACCCAGTGGGGTGACGAGGGCAAGGGCAAGCTGGTTGACTGGCTGACCGAGTCCGCCAACGGCGTCGTGCGTTTCCAGGGCGGCCACAATGCAGGCCATACGCTGGTCATCAATGGTGTGAAGACGGCGCTGCACCTGATTCCCAGCGGCATCATGCGCCCCGGCGTGAAGTGCTACATCGGCAACGGCGTGGTGCTTTCCGTGGGCAAGCTGTTCGAGGAAATCGAAGGCCTGGAAAAGGCCGGCGTGGAGGTGCGCAACCGCCTGCGCGTGTCCGAAGCCTGCCCGCTGATCCTGCCCTTCCACCAGGCGCTGGACGTGGCCCGCGAAGCGGCCCGCGAGCAGGGCGGCGTGCAGAAGATCGGCACCACGGGCAAGGGCATTGGCCCGGCCTACGAAGACAAGATTGCCCGCCGTGCGCTGCGCGTGCAGGATCTGAAGCATCCCGAGCGCTTCGCCACCAAGTTGCGCGAGCTGCTGAGCCTGCACAACCACATCCTGGTCAATGTGCTGGGTTCCAAGAACTTCAACTTCGGCGCCGGCCTGGCTCCGTATATGAAGGACGGCGAAGTCCAGTTCGACGCCGTGTACGACGAGGCCATGCACCACGCCGAGCTGCTTAAGCCCCTGATCGCCGACGTCTCGCGCGAGCTGAACGCGGCGCATGCCGAGGGCGGCAATCTGCTGTTCGAAGGCGCGCAAGGCACGCTGCTGGACGTGGACCACGGCACCTATCCCTATGTGACCTCGTCCAACTGCGTGGCCGGCAATGCGGCCGCCGGCGCGGGCGTGGGCCCGGGCATGCTGCACTACATCCTGGGCATCACCAAGGCCTATTGCACCCGCGTGGGCGGCGGCCCCTTCCCCACCGAACTGGAATGGGAAAAGGAAGGCACGCCCGGCTGGATCATGTCCACCGTGGGCGCCGAGAAGGGTGTGACCACCGGCCGCTCGCGCCGCTGCGGCTGGTTCGACGCGGCCCTGCTCAAGCGCTCGGCCCAGATCAACGGCCTGTCGGGCCTGTGCATCACCAAGCTGGACGTGCTCGACGGCATCGAAGAACTGCAGCTGTGCGTGGGCTATGAGCTCGACGGCGAAAAGATCGACCTGCTGCCCCTGGGTGCCGACGATATCGAGCGTTGCAAGCCCATCTACGAAGCCATCCCCGGCTGGACCGAATCCACCGTGGGCGTGACCGAGTACGACAAGCTGCCCGTCAACGCGCGTCGTTATCTGGACCGCATCCAGGAAGTGACCGGCGTGCCCATCGCCATGGTCTCGACCAGCCCGGACCGCGACCACACCATCCTGATGCACAACCCGTACAGCGCCGAGTAATCGCGGCCTACGGTTTTCACTGAAACCCTTATTCAATAGGACCTACCATGCTGACGGAAGACGGTAAGCACCTGTATGTAAGCTATGACGAGTACCACGGTCTCGTCGAGAAGCTCGCCATCAAGATCCACCAGTCTGGCTGGGAATTCGACACCATTTTGTGTCTGGCCCGTGGCGGTCTGCGTCCCGGCGACATCCTGAGCCGCATTTTCGACAAGCCCCTGGCCATCATGTCCACCAGCTCCTACCGCGCCGAAGCCGGCACGGTCCAGGGCCATCTGGACATCGGCCGCTTCATCGCCACCCCCAAGGGCGAGATCGCGGGCCGCGTGCTGCTGGTCGACGACCTGGCCGATTCGGGCGCCACGCTCAAGGCCGTGATCGCCATGCTCAAGACCAACTACGCACCGATCACCGAGCTGCGCAGCGCCGTGATCTGGACCAAGGGCGTGTCGACCTTCGAGCCCGACTACTCGGTGGACTTCCTGGCCACCAACCCCTGGATTCACCAGCCGTTCGAGGGCTACGACACGCTGCGCCCCGAAAAGCTGCTGGAAAAGTGGAAAGTCTGAGCCCCACGCCTGCCTTCTGCATGGGAGCCCCTAGGGGCTCCTTTTTTGTAAGTAGATGATGCTCATCAAATCATGAGCGGCATGCGCCTTGATTTCAACGGGTTCAAATGTCATTGTGTTTAAAACATAGGAAAATTGGGAGTGGATTGCTCCTGTTTTTGCATAGAAAAGCGAAAACCCGGCCGGCGCAGGTATGCGTGGACCGGACTGGGGCATGGGCGGCGCCGGGCAGCTTGCTGACAAGTGCTGCCGCGTTATGGGTGAGTGAAGGTGAGGGTCGCGTCGGCGCGGCTACACTGCGTGGATTCTGAGAAGGTGGTGGTTGTGGGACGTCTCTCTATTGGGCGCACTGGCGCTGCTGTGGCATTGGTGGTGGGTGGTGGTTTGGCCGCATGGCTGGGGGCATCGATGCTGCCCGGCTCCAAGTCGGCAACGGCGGCGGCTTCACAGCCCGTGGCCTCTGCGCCTGCTCCCATGGCGGCGCCCGCAGCCGCGAGCGCGCCCACGGCCAGGCCGGCGCCGGGCTCCACGCCGGTGTTCGTGCTCAATTCCCTGGATGCCTCGATCAGCGTCATCGACCCCCAGACCTGGAAGGAGCAATCGCGCATCCCCACGGGCAAGGAGCCGCACCACCTCTACCTCACCCCCGATGAGAAATCGCTGGTCGTGGCCAATGCGCTGGGCGATTCGCTGACCCTGCTGGACCCCCGCACGGGCGCCGTGCAGCGCGTGATCCGCGATATCGTCGATCCCTACCACCTGCGCTTTTCGCCGGACATGAAGTGGTTCGTCACGGCCGCCAATCGCCTGAACCACATCGACTTCTACCGCTGGGATGCGGCGACCCAGACGCCGACGCTGGTCAAGCGCGTCTCCACCGGCAAGACACCCAGCCATCTGTTCATCGATGCGCAAAGCAAGACGCTGTACTCGACCATGCAGGACAGCGATGCGCTGGTGGCCATAGACATCGCCACGCAGACCATCACGGCGCGCGTGCCCACGGGGCCCATGCCCGCCGACGTCTACGGCAGCCCGGATGGCAAGAAGCTGTTCGTGGGGCTGACCGGCGGCGATGGCGTCGAGGTCTTTGACATCACCGGCCCCGAGCCGCGCAGCACGGGCCAGATCAAGACCGCGGCCGGCGCCCACGCGTTCCGGGCGGCCGGCGACGGTCGCCACCTGTATGTGAGCAACCGCGTGGCCAACACCATCAGCAAGATCGATATGGTGAGCAACCAGGTCGTGGCCAACTACCCTGCCCCCGGTGGTCCGGACTGCATGGATGTTTCCGCGGACGGTCGCTACATCCTGCTGAGCTCGCGCTGGGCGCGCAAGCTGTCCGTCATCGATACGGTCGAGAAGAAGGTGGTGCAGCAGGTCAATGTGGGCAAGTCGCCGCATGGCGTCTGGACCCTGGCCCACGCGGCGCGCTGAGGCGGAACCGGCCCGCGGAACCAAGGCCGCGGGCCAGACTCTTTCTGACAGTGTTACCACCTCAAGGAGGGTGGATGCAAAGACGTCATTTCATCTGCACAGCCGCGGCCGCATCCATGGCAGGGGCCGCCCCATGGCTGGCCCGGGCCCAGCAGCCTGTGCCGGGTGCCACAAAAAGCATGGCGTCCAGCGCTTGCGGCAAGACGGTTTACCTGACATTTGATACCGGTCATATGGGCATCGCCCAACTGGTCGCCCAGGTGCTGCAGAAGCACAAGGTGCTGGTCACTTTTTTTGCGGCCAACGAGCCCGCGAAGGAGGGTGGCAGCAGCCTCGGCGACTTCTGGGCGCCATGGTGGCGCGCAAGAGCCGAGGAAGGCCATCAGCTGGCTTCGCACACCTACGACCATATGTACTGGCTGGCCGATATCCGCGACAAGGCCACGGGCCAGGTCACGCATTTCAAGGTCAGGCCCTCGGCCGGGCCGCGCACGGGCCAGAGCTTTGTGGTCTCGGCCGCCGAGTACTGCGAGGAAATTGCGCGCTCCGCGAGGCGGCTGAAGCAGATCACGGGGCGCAAGACCTTGCCGCTGTACCGCGCTCCAGGCGGCAAGACATCGCCGGCGCTGATTGCCGCGGCCCAGCAGGGCGGCTACCAGCAGGTGGGCTGGGCGCCCGCAGGATTTCTCGGGGACGAGCTGCCCAGCGACAAATATCCCAACGAACGCCTGCTGGCTCAGGCGCTCAAGAACATTCGCGGCGGGGACATCCTGCTGGCCCATCTGGGGATCTGGTCGCGGCAAGACCCCTGGGCACCGGCTGCGCTCGAGCCTTTGATCACGGGGCTGCTGGACAGGGGTTTCTGTTTTCGTACGCTGGCGGAGCACCCCGCGTACCAGGGCTGGATTGCACAGCACCGCTGAGGCGCTGCATCGGGAGTGAATTGTGGATTGGTTGGTTCAGATCTTTGCCGACGCGCAGCAGCGCCTTTTCGAAAGCGTGGTGCAGCCCTTGCTGTTTCACGCGGGCATGGCCAATTTGCTGGAGGATGGCTATGCGGCCACCGGCTGGCTGCTGGTGGGTTTGCTGCAGATCGCCGTGATGCTGGTGGTGATCGTGCCGCTGCAGCGCTGGAAGCCCGTGGAGCCCGTGACGGACAGGCAGGCCATACGCGTGGACATGCTCTACACCCTGATTCATAGACTGGGGCTGTTTCGCCTGGCGCTGTTCTTCACGCTCGATCCGCTGTGGGACGAGCTCATGGGTCGGCTGCATGTCTGGGGGCTGCCGGTCTTTCATCTCGACAATCTCTGGCCGGGCGTGACGGACAACGCCTGGATCAGCCTCATCCTCTATCTGCTGGCCTTCGATCTGCTCGGCTACTGGATCCATCGCGGCCAGCACCATTACCGCTGGTGGTGGAAGCTGCATGCGCTGCACCATTCCCAGCGCCAGATGACGGTCTGGAGCGACAACCGCAACCATTTGCTCGACGATGTGATCCACGACACCATCGTCGTGCTGGCGGCCCAGATCATAGGCGTGGCGCCCGGGCAGTTCGTCGCCATCGTGGCGCTGACCCAGCTCAGCGAGAGCCTGCAGCACGCCAATCTGCGCCTCTGGTTCGGCCAGCTCGGTGAGCGCCTGTGGATCAGCCCGCGCTTTCACCGCCGCCACCACGCCGTAGGCATAGGCCACGAGACCATGGCGCCCGTGCGCAACAAGCGCGCCCATGGCAACAATTTCGGCGTGCTCCTGCCCTGGTGGGACATGATCTTCGGCACGGCCAACTTCGATCTGCGCTACGACGCCACGGGGGTGCGCGACCAGGTCCAGCCCAATGCCCAGGGGCAGCTGCGCGATTATGGCCAGGGCTTCTGGTCCCAGCAATGGCGCGGCATTTTGCGTTTGCTGGGGTGGGCCTGAGCAGGGGCGCAGATCGTAAACACGCTGGCGCCAAGCTCGGGTATGCTGATGCCCCATGGGCTTGCTACTCGACTCCTTTTGGCGTGCGCTGGCGTATTGCCTGCATAAGCGGGTGATTGCTTGGTCGCTGTTCCCTCTGTTGGCCATGGCCTTGCTGTCCTGGGCCTTGGGCTATTTCTTCTGGGCCGATGCGGTACTGAAGGTCCAGGGGCTGCTGGACGGCGTGGGCTGGCTGCATTCCCTGTGGCTGTGGCTGCAAGGCCATGGCGTGGGCTATGCCTCGGAGGTGGTGGCCTCCATCTTTGTGGTGCTGGGTGTGACACCGGTGCTGGTCGTGGCGGTGCTGTTGCTGGTGGGCGTGTTCATGGCGCCGGTGCTGGCGCAGCTGGTGGCCGAAAAGCGCTTTCCCGAACTGGAAAAAAAGCACGGTGGCTCGGCCGTGGCCAGCCTGCTCTGGTCGGGCGGCTCGACGCTGATTGCGCTGCTGGCGTTGCTCGTGACCCTGCCGCTGTGGGTATTTCCGCCGCTGATGCTGGTAGTGACGCCGCTGATCTGGGGCTGGCTGACCTACCGGGTCATGGCCTTCGATGCGCTGTCCGAACACGCGAGCAAGAACGAGCGCCGCGGCCTGTTCGTGAGCCACCGCCTGTCCTTGATCCTGATGGGCGTGATCTGCGGGTATCTGGGGGCGGCTCCGGGCGTGGTCTGGGTTTCCGGCCTGGTGTTCCTGGCCGCGTTCTGGGTCCTGATTCCGATTGCCATCTGGATCTATGCGCTGGTGTTTGCGTTTTCCGCACTCTGGTTTGCGCATTTCTGCCTGGCGGCTCTGGCGCAGATGCGCGCGCAGGCCGTGCCCGTCGAGGACGACCCGCAAGTGCCGTTTGCCCATGGCTCGGCGCCCGCTGCCCAGAAGCCGGTGTGAGCAATGGAAAGCCGCCGCCGGGGTGGTGCTTGCACCAAGAAACGACATTTACATGATTTGCACCATATTGGTGCAAATAAACTCACCAATATGGTGCATTCATGCGGGGCCGCCTGGCGGTGAGACAATATGCACCTGTTTGGCGCCAGGCACTGTTTGCGAGCCCGGCCCGTGCCAACTGCATGGGCTTGGTGATGAATAGGCTTATCCTTGCGGCCTGTGCCGCTGCAGCTTCATTGCCCAGTCAAACGCAACGCAAGTTGGCACGCAAACTGCTAAATATTTTTCATCCTTTATTTGATCAGCCAAAGTTGGCAGGAGAGATCTGATGGCGAAGACCGTTGCAGACGTGATGCAGATGGTGCAGGAGAACGAGGTCAAGTTCGTGGACCTGCGCTTTACCGATACCCGCGGCAAGGAGCAGCACGTGACCGTGCCTGTGTCGCACTTCGACGAGGACAAGTTCGCCTCGGGCCACGCCTTCGACGGTTCTTCCGTGGCCGGCTGGAAGGGTATCGAGGCTTCGGACATGCAGCTCGTGCCCGATCCCAATACCGCCAACATCGATCCCTTCTTCGAAGAAACCACGCTGATTCTGCAGTGCGACGTGATCGAGCCCAGCGACGGCAAGGCCTATGAGCGCGATCCCCGCTCCGTGGCCAAGCGCGCCGAAGCCTATCTGAAGGCCTCCGGTCTCGGCGATACCGCCTACTTCGGACCCGAGCCCGAATTCTTCATCTTCGATGGCGTGCGTTGGGATACCCAGCCCGGCAACACCTTCTACGAAATCGAAGAGTACGAAGCCCCCTGGAACACCGGCACCAAGTTCGACACTGGCAACCGCGGCCACCGTCCGCGCAACAAGGGCGGCTACTTCCCCGTGCCTCCCGTCGACAGCACGCAGGACATGCGCGCCGAAATGGTGCTGATCCTCGAATCCCTGGGCATTCCCGTCGAAGTGTTCCACCACGAAGTGGCTGGCGCCGGTCAGAACGAAATCGGCACCAGGTTCAGCACCCTGGTCGAGCGCGCCGACTGGACACAGCTGATGAAGTATGTGATCTGGAACGTGGCCAACACCTACGGCAAGACCGCGACCTTCATGCCCAAGCCCTATCCCGGCGACAACGGCTCGGGCATGCACGTGCACCAGTCTGTGTGGAAGGACGGCAAGAACCTGTTCGCCGGCGACGGCTATGCCGGTCTGTCCGATTTCGCTCTGTACTACATCGGCGGCATCATCAAGCACGCCCGTGCGCTGAACGCCATCACCAACCCCGGCACCAACAGCTACAAGCGCCTCGTTCCTGGCTTTGAAGCGCCCGTGAAGCTGGCTTACTCGGCCAAGAACCGCTCCGCTTCCATCCGCATTCCTTACGTGAGCAACCCCAAGGCCCGCCGCGTGGAAGCCCGCTTCCCCGATCCTCTGATGAACCCCTACCTGGGCTTCTCGGCTCTGCTGATGGCCGGCCTGGACGGCGTGGAAAACAAGATCCATCCCGGCGAAGCCGCGACCAAGGACCTCTACCACCTGCCTCCCGAGGAAGACAAGCTGGTGCCCACCGTGTGCCACAGCCTGGACCAGGCGCTGGAAGCGCTGGACGCCGATCGCGCCTTCCTGACCAAGGGCGGTGTGTTCACCGACGGCTTGATCGACGCCTACATCGATCTGAAGATGAGCGAAGTGACCCGCTATCGCCAGTCGGTGCACCCCGTCGAATTCGACATGTACTTCTCGCTGTAAGGCGGGCAGGGCAGAAAAGGCGGCTTGGCCGCCTTTTTTATTGCTAGGTCTTGATGCCGGCAAAGCCAAGGAACCAATCAGGCGCTTCGGAGACCAAGAAGTGGCTACAGTCGGCGAGCTAGGAGCGATACTCGCACCATTGCAGGTATGCCATCGCTGTCTGCCCGAGAGGAGCCAATGAAGAAGTTTTTTGTGTTGCCGATCCTGCTCGCCGCTGCCGGTGCAGTCTGGTCGCAGGATGTGATTTACCGCTGCGGCAACGAGTACACCAACAATGTTTCCCAGGCCAAGGCCAAGGGCTGCAAGCCCGTGGATGGCGGCGGTGTGACGGTGATTCACGGCACCCGCCCGGCGAGCAACGCAGGCGCCGCAGCAGCGCCAAAGCCGGCCAAGGCCGGGACGGCGGCGGCCAGCCCGGCACCGGCACCGGCACGCGCCGACAGCGCTGCACAAAAAGCGCGCGACTCCGATGCCCGCACCATCTTGCAGGCCGAGCTGAGCAAGGCCCAGGCCAGACTGACCGAGCTCAAGACCGAGTACAACGACGGCAACCCGGTGCGCACCGCACTGGAGTTGCGCAACCCGCAGGGCTATCCGGAGCGGGTGGAGAAGCTCAAGGCCGATATCGCACGCCAGGAAAGCGATATTGCAGGCATCAAACGCGAGATGGACCGGCTGCCTGCGGTCAACTAATCCAGCCCCTGGGGTTGGCCACACCGGTTCTGCTGCATGAATCCACTTGTCCCCCCTTCCACTCCAGCCGGCACCACAGCGGCTGGAGCAGATGCCAGGAACTACCAGGCGCTGGACTGGCTGTGCACGCTGATTGCGGTGCTTGACGCCCAAGGCGCCGTGCGCTTCGTCAACGCGGCGCTGGAAAACGCGCTGGGCCAGTCTCGCCGCACCATGGAGGCCAGCGATTTCGCGCTCTGCTTTGCCGAGCCCGCCTTGCTGGACAAGGCGCTCAGCGGCGCTCGCTCCAACGACTTTGCGGCGCTGCGCTTCGAAGCCGGTCTGCTGCGTCTGGGCCAGGAGCCCCTGCCCGTGCATGTCACGGTGTCGGTGGTCGAGCAGGTCGGCCATGTCATGGTGGAGATGTGGCCGCTGGAGCAGCAGGCCCGCCAGGACCGCGAGGAACGCATTCGCGAGCAGGCCCAGGCCAACAAGGAGCTGATCCGCAATCTCGCGCATGAGATCAAGAATCCGCTGGGCGGGATTCGCGGCGCGGCCCAGCTGCTGCAGATGGATTTGCCGACGCCGGAGCTGCGCGAATACACCACCGTGATCGTGCATGAGGCCGACCGCCTCCAGGCCTTGGTCGACCGCCTGCTGGCTCCGCACCGCCACCCGCATGAAGTCGGCGATGTGAACATCCACGAGGTCTGCGAGCGGGTGCGTTCGCTGGTGCTGATCGAGTTCCCGCAGGGGCTGAGGATCACGCGCGACTACGACATCTCGATTCCCGAATTCCGCGGCGACAGCGCCCAGCTGATCCAGGCCTTGCTCAACATCGTGCAGAACGCCGCCCAGGCCCTGAGCCTGCGCATGGCCCAGGGCGATGCCGAGATCATTCTGCGCACCCGGGTGGCGCGCCAGGTCACTTTGGGGCGCCAGCGCTACAGACTGGCATTGGAATTGCATGTCATCGACAACGGTTCAGGCGTGCCCGATGCCATCAAGGAGCGAATTTTCTATCCCCTGGTGTCCGGCAGGGACGGCGGCTCTGGCCTGGGTTTGACGCTGGCGCAAACCTTTGTGCAGCGTCACCATGGGCTGATCGAATGCGAGAGCCAGCCGGGAAGAACGGATTTCCGCATTCTGATTCCCCTGCCGTAAGCCGCCTGAGATCATCAATCTGCCGAAGAAGGGAAGGAAGTTGCACGAATGAAGCCGATCTGGATTGTGGACGACGACCCTTCCATCCGCTTTGTGCTTGAGAAAGCACTGGGACGCGAAGGCTGGCCCATTCGCAGCTTCACCCAGGCGCGCGATGTGCTCAAGGCCCTGGCCGATGTGGACAGCAGCGACCCCGCGCGCCAGGCGCCCCAGGTGCTGGTCAGCGACATCCGCATGCCCGGCGGCTCGGGCCTGGAGCTGCTGGAGCAGGTCAGGGCGCAGCAGCCCGGCCTGCCCATGATCATCATGACGGCCTACTCCGACCTGGACAGCGCGGTGTCCGCCTTCCAGCGCGGGGCCTTCGAGTATCTGCCCAAGCCATTTGACGTGCCCAAGGCCGTGGAACTGATCCGCCGCGCCGTGGAGGAAAGCCAGCGCGAGGAGGTGGCCGATGTGCAGGCGCCCGTGCAGGCCGAGATGCTGGGTCAGGCGCCGGCCATGCAGGACGTGTTCCGGGCCATAGGCCGGCTGAGCCAGAGCCATGTCACCGTGCTGATCACGGGCGAGTCGGGGGCGGGCAAGGAGCTGGTGGCGCGTGCGCTGCACAAGCACTCACCGGTCGCCGGCGGGCCCTTCGTGGCCATCAATACCGCGGCCATTCCCAAGGATCTGCTGGAGTCCGAGCTGTTTGGCCATGAGCGCGGCGCTTTCACGGGCGCCCAGACCCAGCGCCGCGGCCGGTTCGAGCAGGCGGAAGGGGGCACGCTGTTCCTCGACGAAATCGGCGATATGCCGCTCGAGCTGCAGACGCGCCTGCTGCGCGTGCTGTCCGACGGACATTTCTACCGGGTGGGCGGCCATCAGGCCGTCAAGGCCCATGTGCGCGTGATCGCCGCGACCCACCAGGATCTGGAGCAGCGCGTCAAGGATGGAGTCTTCCGCGAGGATCTGTTCCACCGCCTCAACGTCATCCGTCTGCGCCTGCCCGCTCTGCGCGAGCGCAGGGAAGACGTGCCCATGCTGACCCAGCATTTTCTGCAGCAGAGCGCGCGCCAGCTTGGCGTGGAGCCCAAGCGCATGAGCACGGCGGCCATGCACAGGCTGCAGTCCTTCGGCTTTCCCGGCAATGTGCGTCAGCTGGAAAACATCTGCCATTGGCTCACCGTCATGGCCCCTGCCCAGCAGATCGCACTCAAGGATCTGCCGCCCGAGGTGCTCAATACAGCGGCTGGCCATGCTCAGCCAGCCCCGGCGGTCGCCGAGCTGGTCCGGGCGCCCGCGGCCCAGGAATCGGTGCCTGCGACGGCGGCTGCCCTGTCCGACGGCTGCGTGCCCGATGAATGGCTGCAGGGTCTGGGCAGGCAGGCCGAGGAGCTGCTGACCCAGGGTTGCCATGATGTGTGGGATCAGCTCTCGCAGAAATTCGAGGCCCAGTTGCTGCGCACGGCACTCGGGGCCACCCATGGCCGAAGAGTCGAGGCGGCCAATCGCCTGGGCATAGGCCGCAACACCATCACGCGCAAGCTGCAGGAACTGGGCCTGGACGACGAAGAGTTCGACTGATAGTCGCGCGTGTCGGCGCCAGCTCAGCCCAGAGTGACTATGACCGGTGCATGGTCGCTGGGCTGCTTGTTCCTGCGTGGCTGGCGATCCACCGAGCAGGCGCTGACGCTGGCCTTCAGCGCATCGCTGACCAGGATATGGTCGATGCGCAGGCCGCGGTTCTTCTGAAAACCGAGCATGCGGTAATCCCACCAGGAAAAGCTTTTCTCAGGCTGCTCGAACATGCGGAAGGCGTCCGTGAGCCCGAGCTGCAGCAAGCCCTGGAAATGCTCGCGCTCCTGCACCGTGTGGTGAATCGTGTCCTTGAGGCCCACGGGATCGAAGGAGTCGCGGTCCTCGGGGGCCACATTGAAGTCGCCGACCAGCACCAGGCGCGGGTGCTGGGCTAGCTGCTGCTTGACCCAGGCGTGGAGCGCCTCCAGCCAACGCATCTTGTAGGCGAATTTTTCGGAGCCCGGCTCCTGCCCGTTGACGAAATAGCCGTTGATGAGCCGGATCTCCCCGGCCGGCGAGTCTATCGTGGTGGCGATGATGCGCGCCTGCTCGTCGTCGAAGCCGGGAATATTGCGCACCACGTCGCTGGCCTGGGCACGCGTGATCCAGGCCACGCCGTTATAGGTCTTTTGCCCATGGCTTACCGCGCGGTAGCCGGCCTCCTCGAAGGCCGCGTGGGGAAACTTGTCGTCGGTCAGTTTGAGCTCCTGCAGGCCCAGGGCATCGACGGGATTGGCCTGGAGCCAGTCCAGTACCTGGGGCAGGCGGACGGAAAGAGAGTTGACGTTCCAGGTGGCGATTTGCATAAATAAAACTTCCTTGTTCCATGCGGGCTGCAGGAGGGATGCAGAGAAAACCGCTGCGGCAGCCCGGCTGGCGACCTCAAAAACAGACCATGGGCCTGGGCGCCGTGACAGGGCTATTTGAACCCAATTTGCCGCTGCGCTCTCGGTACCTCGGCGAGGGCTGCCGTCGCACCAGATCATCGCGGGCAGTCTCTGCCGAAATCGGGCTCCGGGCATGCACCAAATCAGGGCGAGAAAGCGTGCAAAGCCTTGGTGCACCAGCGTTTGTGCAGCTCCTGGCATCGGGTCTTGGTGAAATAAACGACAGTCGGATTCGCAACGCAAATTTGCTGTCACTGAATGTAAGGAAAAGATGCATATTTGATCCCGGATCTCGGTTTTTCATACGGAGCAAACATGCGTATCAACCAGCCAGTGACACAGCGTGAGTATGAGTTTCCCGACAGTGCAACCCTGATGTCCACCACGGACGCCAAGAGCCGCATCACCTATGCCAATGCGGCTTTTGTTCAGGTCAGCGGCTTCGGGCTCGACGAGCTCTATCACCAGCCGCACAATCTGGTCCGCCATCCCGACATGCCGCCCGAGGCTTTTGCCGATCTGTGGCGCACGCTCAAGAGCGGCGAGCCCTGGAGCGCCCTGGTCAAGAACCGCTGCAAAAACGGCGACCACTACTGGGTGCGGGCCAATGCGATTCCCATTATTCGAAACGGCGTCACCCAGGGCTATATGTCGGTGCGCACCAAGCCCGGCAGCGAGGAGGTGCAGAGCGCGCAAAAGCTCTACCAGTCCATGCTCAAGGGAGAGGCTCGCGGCAAGCAGCTGTTCAAGGGGCTGCTGATCCGCTCCGGCTGGCGGCGCCTCTTTTCTCTCGGGCAGGTGATTTCCGTGCGCTCGCGGATTCGGCTCAATATGCTGCTGATATGGGCGCTGAGCATGCTCAGTCTGTTTGCGCGGCAGGGCCTGCATACCGGCGATGTTCTGGCCTATGCCTCGATCACGGTGGTATTTGTGGTCGGCAACTACCTGCTGGAGCGGCAGCTTGCGCGGCCCATGGAGCAGCTGCGCAAGCAGGCTCTGGATGTGGCGACGGGAAACAATCGCAATGTGGTGCAGATGGACCGCGTCGACGAGATCGGCATGACCATGCGCTCCATCAGCCAGCTCGGCCTGATGTTCCGCTGGCTGATCGACGACGTGAGCCAGCAGGTGAGCAGCGTGCGCGCGGCGGTCGAGGAAATCTCGCGCGGCAACCAAGATCTGCGCGAGCGCACCGACCATTCGGCGTCCAACCTGGCGCAGACGGCCGCGTTCATGGAGCAGATGAACACCACGGTGCAGAACAACGATGCCACTTCCCAGCAGGCCAATACCCTGGCCGAAAAGTCCAGCCAGGCCGTGAATCAGGGCGGCCAGGCCATGCAGAAGGTGGTGGACGTCATGGCCGAAATCGCCAGCAGCTCATCCCGCATGACCGACATCATCGGCGTCATCGACGGCATCGCGTTCCAGACCAATATCCTGGCACTGAATGCGGCCGTGGAGGCGGCCCGCGCCGGTGAGCAGGGGCGCGGCTTTGCCGTCGTGGCCAGCGAGGTGCGCGCCCTGGCCCAGCGCAGCGCCAACGCCGCCAAGGAGATCAAGGAGCTGATCGACTCCAGCGCCGGGCGCGTGGAAAGCGGTGCCACGCTGGTGCACAAGACGCGCACCGAGATCGAGGAGGTCGTGGTCCATGTGGAGCAGGTCACGGCGCTGATCGCCCAGATCAGCGGCGCCACCCATGAGCAGCGCGACGGCATCTCGCAGGCCAATCATTCCATCAACCACCTGGATTCCATCACGCAGCAAAATGCGGCCCTGGTGCAGCAAAACGCTGCGGCCGCCGAGAGCCTGCAGACCCAGACCCGGCAGCTGGACGAGGCTGTCAGTGTGTTTCGCTGATGCCTGCATCGGCTCGGGCCGGGCTCAGGCCGCGTGCCCGGCGCCGAAGTTCTCCGATGCGGCCTGCACGCCGTCGTCGAACACCAGGGTGCGTTCGGGCCAGCGCATGGCCGCGAGCTTGAAGCGCCGCTGCGGGTCCTCGCCGTTCAGGCGCGCGACCCAGCGGCCGCCGACCGAGTAGTCCACGCAGAACACATTGCCGAGCCGTCCGTGCCAGGACAGCGGCGTGGTGTGGCCGAACAGGTTTTCCGCCTGTGCGCCGTGGGCGGCCGCATCGCCGGGCAGGAGGCGGCGCCAGTAATGGCCGACGATGACGGCGGTCTCGTCGGCATATTCGTTCCACCAGGCCACGCGCTCCACAAAACGCCATTTGCCGCCGGCGTAGAACGGCTCGCGGCATTCGCGCTCCACGCCGGTGGTCAGCACCTTGAGCGGATTGACCATGGCCTTGGCCAGCTCGGTCTCGCTGTGCGCGGCCAGAAAAGGCGGCGGCCACTTCGGGTCTTCGAGGCTGTGGGGCCAGCGCAGCGTTTCCTGGCGCACGCGCTCGGCCACGCGGCTGGCCTGGGCCTGCCGGGCCGCCACGTTCTCGTACTGGTCGTAGACGCTGCGGGCCCCGCCCGCAGGCAGCTGGCGTGCCATGGCGATCTGCTCGGGCCGCCAGGCCGCGTGGACGATGCGCAAATCCTCGCGCTCCAGGGCTATGGGCAAGCGGTTGAGCTGGGCCAGCACGGCGGGAGCATCCTGCATGGGCATGTGCGCGAAGGGGCCGTACTTGGGCTGGTCGGATTCGCGGCGGCTGCGGAAGAACCAGCCCGAGCCGTCCTTGGCGTCCTCGCGCAGCAGATTGATCTCGTGGTTGCCCAGCACCGCCGAGGCCTTGCCCGAGGCCAGCATGGGCATGACCAGGCCCAGCACCGAGGGGCTGTCGGGCCCGCGGTCGCAGAAGTCGCCCACGAAGACCAGGCGACGGCCATCGGGGTGATGGCCTTGGTGGTCATAGCCCAGGTGCCCCAGCAGCTGTTCCAGCGCCTCGGATTCGCCATGGATATCGCCCACGATATCGAGTGGGCCGGGGGGGAGGGGCTGGACAAGACTCATGGGCGGACGATGGCGGCGAAGCTCGGTTCACGAACTGAGGTTGGGGCGGATGCCGGAGTGCCGGGCCGGGTGCGGGATGGAAACCCGGGCAACGCCTGCCATTATCGGTTTGTTGCGCCGCAGCACGCTAGTGGCAAATGTCACGAGACTGACTTGTACGGGGGGGCGAAGAGACCCGCGTCTTGCACGCCGCCCTGGGGACACAGTACAGGCCGTTTCGGCGGCCTGTCTGGGCATACTAGTGCTTTTCGTAGCGCACAAAGCTGTAGGGCAGGCCGTTGGCCGCCATATGGCTGCTGCGCGCGACCTCCTGCCACTGCGGGCCCAGCGTGGGGGCGTAGGCATCGCCCTCGTAGTCGCGGCCGATTTCGGTCACTTCCACGCTATGCGCCAGAGGCAGGGCCTGGGCATAGATCTGGGCGCCGCCCATGACCCAGACGTCCGGCGAGATCTGCTGGCCGCGCTCCAGCGCCTCCTCCAGGCTGGCGGCGCACAGCACCTGGTCCGAGGCCGGCTCGGGCCGCCAGTCGGCCTGGCGCGTGACCACGATATTGGTGCGCCCGGGCAGGGGACGAAAGCGAGCCGGCAGCGAGTCCCAGGTCTTGCGCCCCATGACCACGGCGCAGCCCTGGGTGAGCTGCTTGAAGTGCGCAAGGTCCTCGGGCAGGTGCCAGGGCATGGCGTTGTCCTTGCCGATCACGCCGTTGGCGGCGCGCGCATAAATCAGATGAATGGCCATTCTCGTCGATTGATGAGCAGCTGGTGCTTGCCTGTCTTGGGTTCCAGTAGTTTCCGATATTGAAAACCGCGCAGGTCATGCGCCAGCAGCTTTGGTTTTTATAGCGCAGCTCAGACTGCCACGGGGGCCTTGATGCCCGCATGGTGTTGATACTCCAGCACCTCGAAATCCTCGTACTCGTAGTCGAAGATGCTTGCCGGGCGGCGCTTGATGTGTAGCGTGGGGTAGGCAAACGGCTGGCGGGCCAGCTGGGTCTGCACCTGCTCGAAATGGTTGTTGTAGATGTGGCAGTCGCCGCCGGTCCAGATGAAGTCGCCGACTTCCAGATCACATTGCTGGGCCAGCATATGGGTCAGCAGCGCATAGCTGGCGATGTTGAAGGGCACGCCCAGGAAGATGTCGGCGCTGCGCTGGTAGAGCTGGCAACTGAGCTTGCCGTTCGCCACATAGAACTGGAAGAAGGCATGGCAGGGCATGAGCGCCATCTGGTCCAGCTCGGCCACGTTCCAGGCGCTGACGATGATGCGGCGCGAGTCGGGGTTGGCCTTGAGCTGATTGACGACTTCGGCAATCTGGTCGATATGCGTGCCGTCGGCCTTGGGCCAACTGCGCCATTGCACCCCGTAGACCGGGCCCAGGTCGCCGGTTTCCTTGTCGGCCCATTCGTCCCAGATGGTGCAGCCGCGTTCCTGCAGCCACTTCACATTGCTGTCGCCGCGCAGAAACCACAGCAGTTCCAGGATGATGGACTTGAGGTGTACCTTCTTGGTGGTGACCAGCGGGAAGCCCTCGTTCAGGTCGAAGCGCATCTGATAGCCAAACACGCTGCGGGTGCCGGTACCGGTACGGTCGGTCTTGGCCGCACCGTGCTCGAACACATGGCGCATAAAGGTTTCGTACTGGCAGCGCACGGGGCGCAGGGTGGAGGAGGTGTTCATGGTGCTATCGGAGGGCAGTGCAGGGCAGCGTACACGACGCCGGGCCGCTCTTGAATGGGGGCAGGCACGTAGTGCCGCGACAGGCCAAGTGTGCCATGGCTGAAAGGCTGGCCGGACGGGCCCAGATCAAACACCCATGGCCTGCGCGGTAAGTCTGGAGCTGCGTTTGCCGCAACTGCAAAATAAGCATGTTGTTTGAAAGGAGAGTTTGTTCATGTCACGCACTCTTGTAAACGCCGCCGCCTGTGCGCTGGCCTGTTTGGCCTTGCTGGCCGCCTGCGACAAGACCAAGACGCCCGCGCCAACAACCTCCTCGGCACCGGCCGGTGCTGTGTCCAAGCCGCCGTCAGGCCCTGCTGCCGCGCCGGCCCAGCCTGCGGCTGCCATCAAGCAGGTCCGCGTGCTCCATGTGACCAAGGAGGGCGAGGAGAGCCTGGACAGCCTCAAGCCGCTGGAGGGCAAGTACCGCTGGGACGGGGTGGACTATCTGCAGCAGGGCGTGCTCGCCGGGCGGCTCAAGGCCCTGGTGGGGGTGCAGTACGACACGCTGCTCAAGAACCTGCAAACCCTGGGTCCGCTGGAGCCCGCTGCCGGTCTGCTGTATGTAATGGGCAACCGCCAGCACCAGGGTGGCGAGGAGATGGCCGCCGTGGTGATCGACCCCGTGCGCAACGGCCTGCGTGTCTGGTTGCTCAGCGAGGGCAAGCAAACCGTGTTCACCGATGTGGATGGCGCAGAAATCCCCTGGCCCAGCGACGTGGAGACCATGTTCCGCAATATCGTTGCCACTCATTGAATCCCTGGCAGCGGCCAGAAAAAAGCCCTGCCGATCATGGCAGGGCTTCTTTATCGGCGGCGCAAGGATCAGCCGCGCGCCAGCACCACGCCCGGATTCATGATGCCCTGGGGGTCCAAGGCATTCTTGATGGCACGCATCATTTGCAGGGCCACGGGAGACTGGTATTTTTCGAGCTTGTCGGTCTTGAGCGCGCCCACACCATGCTCGGCCGAGAAGGAGCCGCCGAAGGCATCCACGGCCTCATAGACCAGGTGGTTGACCAGGGCCTCCTTGTCGCGCAGAAAGGCCTTGCCGTCCTCGCCCTCGGGTACCTGCACGTTGTAGTGCAGATTGCCGTCGCCCAGATGGCCGAAGTTGACCAGACGCACGCCGGGAATCTCGCGCTTGAGCACGGCATCGGCATGCTCGACAAAAGCGGGAATGCGCGAGGCGGCGACCGAGATATCGTGCTTGATGTTCAGGCCTTCCTCGGCCTGGGCCAGAGGAATGCTCTCGCGGATATGCCACAGGTCATGGGCCTGGGTCAGGCTCTCCGCGACTACCGCGTTGACCACGCAGCCGTCTTCAAAGGCCAGCTCCAGCAAGTGCTCGAAGCGCAGGCGGGCATGCTGTTCGGACTCGCTGTCGCTGTTCTCCAGCAGCACGCAATAGGGGGCTTCGTCGCCCATGTCGGCCTCCTTTTCGGTGAAGGGCACGCGCAGCTGCGGCATGTGCTTGACGACCAGCGACAGTGCAAACTGGCCCATGACTTCAAAGCCCGTCAGCCCCGCGCCCAGATGCTGGTGCGCCAGGCCCAGCAGACGCACGGCGGCTTCCATGGAAGGCACGGCAGCAAAGGCGGTGAGCTGGGCGGCCGGCTGCGGGAACAGCTTCATGGTGGCGGCGGTGATGATGCCCAGCGTGCCTTCGCTGCCGATGAACAGATCGCGCAGGTCATAGCCTGTGTTGTCCTTGCGAAGGCCCTTGAGGCCGTCCCAGATTTCGCCCTGGGGCGTCACCACTTCCAGGCCCAGGCACAGGTCGCGGGTATTGCCATAGCGCACCACCTGCGTGCCGCCGGCGTTGGTGCCCAGATTGCCGCCGATCGTGCAGCTGCCTTCGGCGGCCAGCGACAGCGGGAACAGCAGGCCTTGCTGATCGGCCAGCTCCTGCAGGTTCTGCAAAATGCAGCCGGCTTCGACGGTGAAGGTCAGATTGTCCTTGTCGATATGGCGCACGGCGTTCAGGCGCGTCAGGCTGAGCACGATCTGCCGGCCGCTGTCGTCTGGGGTGGAGCCTACGGAAAGCCCGGTATTGCCGCCCTGGGGCACGATCTGCACGCCGGCTGCCGCGCAGGCCTTGATCACGCCGGCCACTTCGGCCGTGTTGCCGGGGCGCACCACGGCAAGGGACTTGCCGTGTACGCGCTTGCGCCAGTCCTGTTCGTAGGCGCTGAGGTCGCCATCGGTCAGTACATGGGGAGCGCCCACAATCTGGCGCAGGGATTCAAGCAAAGCGGTGGAAGTCATGGCAAGCAGGCCGCTGCAGGGGCGGCAGAGAGGGAGAACAGACGGAAATCCTAAGCCAGGCACAGGGGCGCAGCCGGAAAACCATGAAACCGCAAGCGTAGAGCATGGCAGACTACGGGACAATCGAAATAAATTGCTTGGTTATGCCGGTTTTTCCGAACAATATCAGCCTGCGCCAGCTGCGCGCCTTTGACGAGGTGGCGCGTCAGGGCGCATTTGCCCCGGCAGCCCGCGAGCTGTGCCTGACGCAGTCGGCCCTGTCCGAATCTATTCGCCAGCTGGAAGAGGCCTTGGGCCTGCGGCTGTTTGACCGCACGACGCGAACCGTGGGGTTGACGGCTGCTGGCCAGGCCTTTTTGCTCGATGTGCGCCAGGCCTTTGAGACCCTGGAGCAGGGCTTTCAGAACCTCGGCGATCTGGCCGCATTGCGCCGCGGCAAGGTGCGCATTGCTGCCGCTCCTTCGGTGCTGGCCGTGCTGCTGCTGCCGCTGCTGCCGCAGCTGCGCGCCCAGCACCCGGGCATCGAGGTGGATCTGGTGGAAGACAGCGCCGAGGGCATAGCCCAGCGCGTGCAGGCCGGGCTGGTGGACTTCGGCGTGGGGGCGGCCCACCCCGCAGGCGGCGATCTGCATACCCGGCCGCTGGTCAGCGATGCCATGGGCCTGGTGGCGCGGGCCGATGAGCCGCTGCTGCAAGCGCCGCAACTGGTGGCCGCGGATCTGGCGCTGCTGCCGTTTGTGGGCCTGACCACGGATACCGCCATCAGCCAGCTGCTGGCCGCGGCCCCTGGCATGCCGGCCAATGTGCTGCAGACGCCGCTGCGCATGTCCAACCCTCAGCTGCTGTTCGAAGCCGTGCGCCTGGGTCTGGGGGTCAGCATCGTGCCGGCGCTGACGGCGCGGCATCCGGCACGCGGCGAGCTGCGGTTTCGCCTGCTGGACGCACCGCGCATTCTGCGCCGTACCCTGCTGATCCAGCGGCCTCGGCGCGCGCTAGCGCCGGCGGCTCAGCTGCTTTGCGAGGCCCTGGCCACGCAGGTGCAGACCCTGGCGCGTCACGAAGGCATTGCGCCGGATTGAGGCGCAGCGGCCTTGGCTGCGCGCTGGCGCAGGCGCACATGGGCGGCGCAGGCGATGAAGAGCAGCACGCACAGTGCAATCTCGCCCATGGCCAGCCAGCGGCCGGGCGCTGGGTCACCCCAGGCGCGCACCACGCCTTCGGTGAAGTACAGCCAGACCAGCAGGCTGAGCCAGCGATAGGTGTACATGCGGCGCTTGAGCAGACCGACCACCGCAAACGCCAGCGGCAGCGCCTTCAGGAACAGCCAGGTGCCGCCGCTGCGCAGCGGGGCCAGCCATAGTTCCCAGGCCATGCACAGCGCCATCAGGGCCAGCAGACTGCCCACGGCCAGCCAGCGCGTGGCGGCGACGTCGGAGCCTGGCTGCTGGATTGGTGAACAAGTGTTTGCGGCGGCTTGGGGCGGGAAGGCATCGGTCATAGCGATGGCATCATATCGGCCATGGCAGCTCTCTTTGCATCCGAAATTTTTCTTTCAAGTCCGGCGCTTGACCTCGCGCATGCGAAGAGGGGGGGCAGTCATGAAGAAAAATGACCGAGCCGGTTTCTGGGCCGCGCTGGAAGGCAGCCCGCAGGCGCAGCTGCCCCTGCCCGAGACCGGCGCAGCGGCCGGCATCTCCACCCTGGCCGGTGGCAGGCAAGAGCCGCTGCTGAACGAGCCTGCTGAAGAAGCCGCGCCGGCAAGCGGCCCCGGCGTTGCCGCCGCTTCGCCCGAGCCGCAGCCTCCAGCCGCGCCATTCAATCCGGTCCGGCCGGATACGGGTCTGTATTCACGCTCGGACAGGGCTCAAGCCCAGGCGCAGAAGGAGGGTCCTGCTTTTGTTTCAGGAGCACCGCGCAACCCGCAGCGCAAAGCCTGGGCGCCGGGTTTCGACTGGAGGGACGGGCTGTCGCGCCTGCCCAGGCCCAGCCTGCCGCGCAGGGAAGACCTCAAGGCCGAGTTTGTGCGCCGCAGTCGCCGCGTGCAGCGGCGGGTGCGCAGCTTTCCCTGGCGCAACACCGCACAGGTGCTGCGCGAACGTTTCAAGGAAGACCGCCTGGGGGTGACGGCCAGCAGCCTGACCTTTACCTCGCTGCTGGCGCTGGTGCCGTTCTTCACCGTGGCTCTGGCCTTGTTCACGGCCTTTCCCATCTTCGGCAAGGTACAGCAGGTGCTGGAGCGCTGGCTGATGGACAGCCTGATTCCCGAAACCATCGCGCGCCAGGTGCTGGGCTATCTCACGCAGTTCGCCTCCAAGGCCAGCCGCCTGGGGCTGGTGGGCTTTTCCATGCTCATCGTCACGGCCGTGGCCCTGATACTGACCATAGACCGCACGCTCAACAATATCTGGCGCGTGCGCCAGCTGCGGCCGCTGGGCCAGCGGGTGCTGATCTACTGGGCGGCCATCACGCTGGGGCCGCTGCTGCTGGGCCTGAGCCTGGTGCTGTCCTCCTATGTGATGTCGGCCTCCAAGGGGCTGGTCAATGCCCTGCCCGAGAGCCTGCGCTTTGTCTTCGACTCTATCGAATTCGTGGTGCTGGCGGCCGGCATGGCCGGGCTCTACCACTATGTGCCCAATACGCCGGTGCGCTGGCGCCATGCCTGGGTGGGTGGCATCTTCGTCTCGGTCTGCATGGAACTGGCCAAGAAGATGCTGGCCATCTATCTGAACTCGGTGCCCACCTATTCGGTGATCTACGGCGCGTTTGCGACCCTGCCGATCTTGCTGATCTGGATGTATGTGGCCTGGTGCGTCGTGCTGCTGGGGGCTCTGGTCACCGCCTATCTGCCCACGGTGCTGACCGGGGTGGAGCGCCTGACCGGCCACCGCGGCTGGCAGTTCGAGCTGTCCGTGGAAATTCTGCAGTGCCTGGCCAAGGAGCGCGAACTGCCGCACAAGGGCTTGCTGGTGCGCCAGCTCGCGCAGCGCCTGCGCATCGAGGCCGCACAGATTCAACCCGTGCTGCAGGCTCTGGCCAAGCTCGACTGGGTGGGCGCCGTGCAGCCGCCGGACGCTTTTGTCTCGCTGGAGAGCACCGAGCCGCGCTATGTGCTGCTGGTGGACCCGCGCGCCACCCATGTGGAGCCGCTGGTCCAGGCCCTGCTGCTGCAGCCCTCAAATGCCGTGCAGCCGCTGTGGCAGCGTGCCCAGCTGGCCGAGATGACGCTGGCCGAGCTGATCGCTGGCTCCGGTATTCATAGAGTTTGAGTCGCCTTCGGTGCAAATCTATGAATATGGGATGCTGAGCATCGGGCAACAGCCGGGGCTCAGCTCAGCTTGATGCGGCCCAGCAGGATGTCGCGCCACATCATCCAGTCGCCCATAAAGCTGTAGAGAGGGCGCTTGAAGCTCGCTGGCCGGTTTTTCTCGAAGCCGAAATGCCCGACCCAGGCAAAGGCATAGCCGCAGACCAGGCCGGCCAGCAGATACCACCAGTCGCCGGTGACGAACAGGGCCAGCAGAAACAGCAGCGACAGGCTGGTGCCGATAAAGTGCAGGCGGCGGCAGACGACATTGCTGTGCTCGCCCAGATAAAAGGGGTAGAACTCCGCGAAGCTCTTGAACTGGCGCGGATCTACGGTGGCGCTCTCAGGCGCGGAGCTCGTGGTCCGGGACATGGCAGACCTCGGTTGATGAGATGCTTTTTTATACCGCCGGGCTCGTCGGCGGGCCAGCGGGTAAGTGCCCTCCCGACACCGGGCAGGGTCGCATGCAGGACAGCGGGCCGGCTCGCGCCAGCCGCAAAATCTGCCGGCATTGGTGCAGATGCCGCCATGTTTCAGGCTCGGCCGGCACGGCTGCACCCAGTATTGCTACCGTTGTTCCTCTCATCCCCCGATTGCCGCCCATGTCCGATATTGCCTTTCCTTCGAGCACGGAACTCACCACCAGCGAGATCCGCGTGGCGACTCCCGATGGCGCACTGTATGCCAAGCGCTGGCAGCCGCAGCAGGCCAGCCGCAGGTCGGCGCTGGTGCTCATGCATGACTCGTTGGGCAGCGTGGCGCTGTGGCGCGAGTTCCCCGAGCTGCTGGCCAAGGCCACGGGCCGCGCGGTGATCGCCTATGACCGCCTGGGCTTCGGCCGCTCGGATGCCAATCCGCATCGGCTCGCGCCGAGTTTTGTGGCCGACGAGGTGCAGGCCGGCTTTGCGCCGCTGCACAGGGCGCTGGAGCTGGACGACTTCGTCATGCTCGGTCATAGCGTGGGCGGCGGCATGGCCTGCATGGTGGCCGCGGCCTATCCGCAGCAGTGCAAGGCCTTGATCACGGAATCGGCCCAGAGCTTCGTGGAGGACCGCACCCTGGCCGGCATCCGCGCCGCGCGCGACAACTTTGCCCAGCCCGGGCAGCTGGACCGGCTGTCCCGTTATCACGGCGAGAAGGCGGCCTGGGTGCTGTCGGCCTGGGTCGATACCTGGCTGACCCGGGCTTTTGCCGACTACCGGCTGGACGCCGCCCTGCGGCAGGTGCATTGCCCGGTGCTGGCCATTCATGGCGAGCTGGATGAGTTCGGCTCGCTGGTGCACCCGGAAAACATCTGCAACTGGTCGCAAGGCCCATGCGAGACCGAAATCATCGCCGGCGGCGGCCATGTGCCGCACCGCGAGCTGCCCGAACGCATCACGGGCCGCATTGCAGCGTTTCTGCAGCCGATCGATTGAGCCCGGACCGCGTCCTTCGCCGGCTCGGATTCTCAGGCTCCGCCGCACCAGCCCATGCATGATGCAGGCCGGGTCGTCCCGGCCATGACATCGGGTTGACAGCCCTAAATCGCGAGGAAATCCCGGATCGCGAACAGAGTCGGGTCGGGCGATTCGGTCATCTGGTTATGGCCGTTGGGAATCATCTGCACCCTGGGCTGCTGGCCTGCGGCCCTGGCGGCTTCTATCAGGCCCTTGGCGGCCTTGGGAGGGGTCATCTGGTCCTGCTCGCCCAGCACGAACAGCACA
This sequence comes from Comamonas guangdongensis, assembly GCF_041079535.1. Taxonomy (NCBI): domain Bacteria; kingdom Pseudomonadati; phylum Pseudomonadota; class Betaproteobacteria; order Burkholderiales; family Comamonadaceae; genus Comamonas; species Comamonas guangdongensis. The sequence goes on from NZ_JBFYGN010000009.1 coordinate 67,657, forward strand.
GGGCAGGAGAGCTGGGCCATGGCGGCCTCGCCGCCCGCATAGCTGTCGCAGGCCGTAAAGCCCGCATGCAGCAGATTGGTGCGGCTGTTGCTGGCCAGCACGCGCCTGCCCAGGGCCATGCCGGCGCCGAACACCCAGCTGCCCGCGCCGCCCGGGGGCGACAGCGTGGCGCGCGAGAAGGTGTTGACCATGGCGATGGCTTTTTCGGGCGTGTTCAGCGCCGAGTCGAGCAGGGCCGGCGAGACCTTCATCGGAAAGGCCGTGCCCACCAGCACCAGGTGGCTGATGCGCTGCTTGAGCGTGGCCGCGGCTTCCATTGCGATCAGGCTGCCCCAGCTGTGGCCGATCAGCGCGGCTTTTTCCAGGCCTGCAGCATCCATCAGCGCGCCGATGAAGGCCGCGGCCTCTTCGACGGACTTCGGCGCATTGCCGCCGCTTCTGCAGTGACCGGGCAGGTCGATGGCCAGCACGTTCCAGCCGTGATTGGCCAGATAGCGGCTTTGCAGCGCCCAGACGCTGTGGTCGCAGAGCACGCCGTGGATGAAGATGGCCGTGGGCTTGGCCGCATCGAAGGCCTTGCCGCCGGTATAGGCGTAGATCTCTGCGCCCTGGACATGGATGTGCATGTATGTCTCCGAATGTTGTGTACGCGCGGGCGCCCTAGATGTCGGCGATCAGCCGCTTGCCCATGCTCAAGGTCTGGTCGTCGGTATAGCCCAGGCTTGCGTAGAAGGCGATCACGGCTTCGTTGCCGGCGCGGATCTGCAGATTGAGCTTGGGGCAGCCGCGCTCGACGAGCAGCCGCTCGGCCATTTCCATGAGGCGGCGTGCGTGGCCTCGGCGCTGCTGCGCCGGATGCACGGCCAGATAGTTGATCCAGCCGCGGTGGCCCTCATAGCCGACCATGACGGAGGCCATGACGGCACCGGTCTCGTCGTAGCCCACGAGGAACAGCTCGGGATGGACCTGCAGCTTGCGCTCTATGTCCTTGTATGGGTCGTTCCAGGGCCGTGTCAGGCCGCAGGCCTGCCACAGCTGCACCGTGGCCTCGGCATCGGCCGGCGCAAAAGGGCGAATCTGCAGGCTCATCAGACGGCCTTCTCCGCGGCCTTGAGCGCGCGTTTGAGGTCGTCGATCAGGTCGTCGGCATCTTCGAGGCCAATCGACAGGCGTATCGTGCCCTGGCCTATGCCGGCCAGGGCCAGGGCTTCGTCCGTCATGCGGAAATGCGTGGTGCTGGCCGGATGGATGACCAGCGAGCGGCAGTCGCCCACATTGGCCAGGTGGCTGAAGACTTTCAGCGTCTCGATGAATTTCTTGCCCTGGTTGCGGTTGCCGGCAATGTCGAAGCTGAACACCGAGCCCGCGCCGCGCGGCAGCAGCTTCCTGGCCAGCGCGTAGGACGGATGGGATTCGAGCATGGGGTGGCCCACGCGGCTGACCAGAGGATGGCTGGCCAGGAACTGCACCACCTTCTCGGTATTGCGCATATGGCGTTCCATGCGCAGCGGCAGCGTCTCTATGCCTTGCAGGATCAGCCAGGCGCTGTGCGGGCTCATGCAGGCGCCGAAGTCGCGCAGGCCTTCGCGGCGCGCGCGCAGCAGAAAGGCCCCCACCGTGCTTTCCTCGCTGAATACCATGTTGTGGAAGCCGTCGTAGGGCTGGGTCAGCTCGGGGAATCTGCCGCTCTTCTCCCAGTCGAAGCTGCCGCCGTCGACCACGATGCCGCCGATCACCGTGCCGTGACCCGAGAGGAACTTGGTGGCCGAGTGGTAGACGATGTCCGCGCCGTGCTCGAAGGGCTTGATCAGCCAGGGCGAGGTCAGGGTGGAGTCCACCAGCAGCGGCACGCCGGCCTCGTGGGCGATGGCGGAGACGGTGGCAATGTCCAGCACATCCAGGCCCGGGTTGCCGACGGTTTCGCCGAAGAACAGCTTGGTATTGGGACGCACGGCGGCGCGCCAGCCGTCTATGTCGCCGGGCTTGACGAAGGTGGTCTCGATGCCGAAGCGGCGCAGCGTGTAGTGCAACAGGTTCTGGCTGCCGCCGTACAGCGCCGTGCTGGCCACGATATGGCTGCCCGCGCCCATTAGCGTGGCAATCGACAGATGCAGCGCCGCCTGGCCGCTGGCCACGGCAATCGCGCCCACGCCGCCTTCGAGCGCGGACACGCGCTGCTCGAGCACGGCGTTGGTGGGATTGCTGATGCGGCTGTAGACATGGCCGGGGCGTTCCAGATTGAACAGGCTGGCCGCATGGTCGCTGGATTCGAAGACGAAGGAGGTCGTCAGGTGGATGGGCACGGCGCGTGCGCCGGTGGCCGGGTCGGGCTGGGCGCCTGCGTGCAGGCTCAGGGTATCGAAGCCGGGGTCAGAGTAACCGGGCATGTTTTTGTCTCCATGGCTTGTTTTGATTGACGCAATGCGAGATTGAGCCTGCAATCAAATATCAATTTGGTCGAATAGACGATTAAATATGTAGAAATTCATATGTTTCGTCATTGTTTTAGTTTTTATGAGTGCAAGCCATTGTGGGCTATATTTGTGCACGCACTTGCATTCTGTGCAAAGCGATGCCGCATGTGCTGACACATGCAGGACAAAAGCTGCCAGAGTGCCAAACTGATTTCGGAGAACAGCAATGAAAGTTAGTGACATCCTGCGCGTCAAGGGCAATACCTTGTACACGGTAGCGCCCGACGAAAGCCTGGCCGCGGCGGTGCAGGTCATGTCGGACAAGGACATAGGTTCGCTGGTCGTCATGGAGCATGGCGACGTGGTGGGCATGCTGACCTTCCGCGAAGTGATCCAGGGCTTCGTCAAGACCAGCGGCATCGCCGATATGACCGTGCGCTCGGCCATGGACGACGCGCCCATGACCTGCACCATGGAGACCGATATGGACGAGGTGCGCCGCATGATGCTGGACCGCCATGCGCGCTACATGCCCGTGATGGACAAGCGCATGCTCATGGGCGTGATCTCGCTGTACGACGTCGCCAAGGCCGTGGTCGACAGCCAGAACTTCGAGAACCGCATGCTCAAGGCCTATATCCGCGACTGGCCCGAGGGCGAGCGCCAGGGTGCCGAGTGATGGCCCGGCATTGAATCCTTTTCCTCAGACCCCGCAGCCGCGGGGTTTGTCGTTTTGGGCGCGTACCCGTTCCCTGTTTTTGCATGGAATCGGCCCAAAACCCTTGTCGATAATGCGTTGACAGCTATGAAAAATGAAAAACTCGACGAACCCCAAACCGCTGCGGGCGCGCCAGCCGCGCTGGCGGAGCTATGGGGACAATGCGGCTTGCCCCCGCAGGCCCTGGTCCGCGCGACGCTGAGCGGTTCGGCCCGCGGCTTTGCCTCCAGCTTTGCCGTGGCCGACCTGGTCCAGGCCAGCGTGGGCGCGGCCGCGCTGGCGGCCACCGAGATCGGCGCGCTGCGCAGGCCGGATCTGGCGGCGCAGACCGTGAGCGTCGATGCCCAGCATGCGGTATTCGAGAGCAGCGGCTTTTTCACGCTCGACGGCCAGGAGCCCGATCTGTGGTCGCCGATATCGGGCCTGTATGCCTGCGGCGCGGCTGTGGGGGCGCCGGGCTGGGTGCGCATCCATGCCAATTTCGACCACCACCGCGACGGCGCGCTGGCGCTGCTGGGCCTGCCGACCGGAAGCCGGACGCCGCGCGCGGCAGTGGCGCAGGCGCTGCAGCAGTGGCGTGCCGAGGACTTCGAAGCCCGCGCCGCCGAGTGCGGCCTGCCGGTGGCGGCGCTGCGCAGTCATGAGCAATGGCTGGCCCAGGGACAGCAGGCGGAGATCGCCCGCCAGCCCCTGGTGGAGCTGGTGCGCATAGGCGATGCCGCGCCGCTGGCCTGGCCGCGGCTGGGCGAGGAGCAGCGGCCGCTGGCGGGCATCAGGATGCTGGACCTGACGCGCATACTCTCAGGCCCGGCCGCGGCTCGAACCCTGGCCGCCTATGGCGCCGAGGTGCTGATGATCAACGGACCCCATCTGCCCAATATCGGCGCGATCGCCGACCTGAGCCGCGGCAAGCGCTCGGCCCAGCTGGACCTGCGCACGGTGTCGGGCCGCGCGGACTTGCGGAGCCTGGTCGGCGCGGCCCATGTGTTTCTGCAGGCCTACCGGCCCGGCGCATTGGAGGCCAGGGGCTTTGGCGCCGAAGCCCTGGCGCGGCTGCGCCCCGGCCTGGTGGTGGCCGAGCTATGTGCCTATGGCTGGCAGGGGCCGTGGTCGGGCCGGCGCGGCTTTGACTCGCTGGTGCAGACGGCCAGCGGCATCAATGCGGACGAGGGCATGGCCGAGGGCGGCGGCAAGCCCCGGGTTCTGCCCATGCAGGCGCTGGACTATGGCGCGGGCTTTTTGCTGGCCTTTGGCATACAGGCGGCCTTGCTGAAGCAGGCCGCCGAGGGCGGCAGCTGGCGCGTGCGCGTCACGTTGGCCGGCGCAGCGCACTGGCTGCGCAGCCTGGCTCGCGTGGACCAGCCGCAATGGCAGGAGACGAGGCCCGAGATCGCGCCCTACCTGGAGACGCTGGCCAGCGGCTTTGGCCGCCTGCAGGCCGTGCGCCATTGCGCGCAGTTCTCGCGCACGCCCGTGGCCTGGGATCATTCGTCCATGCCGCCAGGCAGCCAGCCGCCGCGCTGGTAGTCCGATAACCGGGCGCGGGCCTGCGGCAGGCGCGATGGCTGGGGCAGCAGTCTTATGACCCTCGTGCCCGACGGTGTGCCAAGCTCCGCAGGCATAATCAACAGCCTATGAGCGGCAATACCTTTGGCACAATTTTCACGGTTACCAATTTTGGTGAATCCCACGGTCCGGCCATTGGCTGTGTGATTGACGGCTGCCCCCCGGGCATGGAGCTGAGCGAGGCGGACATCCAGCACGATCTGGATCGGCGTCGCCCAGGCACCAGCAAGTTCGTCACCCAGCGCAACGAGCCCGATGCAGTGGAGATTCTCTCTGGCGTGTACGAGGGCAAGACCACGGGCACGCCGATTGCGCTGCTGATCCGCAACACCGATCAGCGCAGCAAGGATTACTCCAATATTGCCCAGAGCTTCAGGCCCGGCCATGCCGACTATGCGTATTTCCAGAAGTACGGCATCCGCGACCCGCGCGGCGGCGGCCGTTCCTCGGCCCGCCTGACCGCGCCCACCGTGGCCGCAGGTGCCGTGGCCAAGAAATGGCTCAAGGAAAAATTCGGCACCGAGTTCCGCGCCTGCATGACCCAGGTGGGCGAGCTCGCCATCCCGTTCGAGAGCTGGGAACATGTGCCGCACAACCCCTTCTTCGCGCCCGTGGCCGATGTGAGCCGTTTCGAGGAATACATGGAGCAGCTGCGCAAGAGCGGCGATTCCTGCGGCGCGGCGCTGCGCGTGAATGCCAGCAACATGCCGGTCGGCCTGGGCCAGCCGCTGTACGACCGGCTCGACGCCGACATTGCCTACGCCATGATGGGCCTGAATGCGGTCAAGGCCGTGGAAATCGGCGCCGGTTTCGACAGTGTGGCCCAGCGCGGCACCACGCACGGCGACTCGCTGAGCCCCGAGGGTTTCCGCAGCAACAACGCGGGCGGCATCGTCGGCGGCATCAGCACCGGCCAGGACCTGGAAGTGCGCATCGGCATCAAGCCCACCAGCTCCATCATCACGCCGCGCGAATCCATCGATGTGCACGGCCAGAGCACCGAAGTCATCACCAAGGGCCGCCACGACCCCTGCGTAGGCATCCGTGCCGCGCCCATTGCCGAGGCGCTGCTGGCGCTGGTGGTCATGGACCACGCGCTGCGCCACCGCGCCCAGTGCGGCGATGTGGATTCGGGCCTGAAAGCTATCCCCGCGTCGGCCGTCTGAGGACGACGTTGTTCCGGCTTGGGCCGGACCCGATTCCTGCCAAAGCCAGCCCGCAGATTCGCTGCGGGCTGGCTTTGTGCTTTGAGGGCGGCTGGGCACGGAGATCTTTGCGATGCCATCCGCTGCCGTACTGCGCCATGGCGCTAACTTTAAAGAAGCTCATGGCGCATGTTCACGAATAAAATTCTATGAATTTCTGGCGACTTCTATTGAAGGGTGAGCGCGGCGCGCTCATGAATCGATAGTGCGATCTGCCGGACCTTAGGGCCAAAAAAAAAGCCACCCGAAGGTGGCTTTTGATGGGTTCGGCGGGTCAGGGCTTGCTGCGCGCCTTGCTGGCCTTGGGGCTGCGGACTTCGTCCATGATGTTCTTGAAGTCGTCCACATCCTCGAAGCTGCGGTAGACGCTGGCAAAGCGGATATAGCCGACCTTGTCCAGGCCCTTGAGTTCGTCCATCACCAGCTCTCCGAGGCGGCTGGAGTCGACCTCGCGCTGGCCCAGGTTGAGCAGCTTGTCTTCGATGCGCTCTATCGCCGCATCGATGAGCTCGGTGCTCACCGGGCGCTTGCGCAGCGCGATCTGGAACGAGCCCTGCAGCTTGGCGCGCTCGTACTCGATGCGGCGGCCATCTTTCTTGACCACGGTCGGAAAGCTGACCTCGGGGCGCTCGTAAGTCGTGAAGCGCTTGTCGCAGCCGCCGCAGCGGCGGCGGCGGCGGATGAAGCCCCCATCCTCGGACTCGCGGGTCTCGACCACTTGCGTGTCCGGATGATTGCAGAAGGGGCACCTCATGGCTTAGCGCAGCGAGCTTACTTGCTGTAGACCGGGAACTTGGCCGTCAGCTCGGCCACCTTGGCGCGCACGGCGGCCAGCGTGGCTTCGTCCTCGGGCTTGTCCAGCACATCGGCCACCAGGTTGGCGGTGATGCGGGTCTCTTCCTCGCCGAAGCCGCGGGTGGTCATGGCGGGTGTGCCGATGCGGATGCCGCTGGTCACGAAAGGCTTCTCGGGGTCGTTGGGGATGGCGTTCTTGTTCACGGTGATGTGAGCCAGACCCAGGGCCGCTTCGGCAGCCTTGCCCGTGATGCCCTTGGCGCGCAGGTCCACCAGCATCACATGGCTTTCGGTGCGGCCGGAGACGATGCGCAGACCGCGCTCGGTCAGCGTTTCGGCAAACACCTTGGCGTTCTTCACGACCTGTTCCTGGTAGGCCTTGAATTCGGGCGTCAGGGCTTCCTTGAAGGCCACGGCCTTGCCGGCGATCACGTGCATCAGCGGGCCGCCTTGCAGGCCGGGGAAGATGGCGCTGTTGATGGCCTTCTCGTGCTCGGCCTTCATCAGGATCACGCCGCCACGAGGACCGCGCAGGCTCTTGTGGGTGGTGGTCGTGACCACGTCGGCGTGGGGCACGGGGTTGGGGTACACGCCTGCGGCAATCAGGCCGGCATAGTGGGCCATGTCCACCCAGAAGATGGCGCCGACTTCCTTGGCGATCTTGGCGAAGCGCTCGAAGTCGATGCGCAGGGCATAGGCGGAAGCGCCGGCCACGATGATGCGGGGCTTGTGCTCGCGGGCCAGCTCTTCGAGCTTGTCGTAGTCGATGGCTTCATCGGCGTTCAGACCGTAGGAGACGGCCTTGAACCATTTGCCCGACATGTTCAGCGCCATGCCGTGGGTCAGGTGACCGCCTTCGGCCAGGCTCATGCCCAAAATGGTGTCGCCGGGCTTGGCAAAAGCCATCAGCACGGCCTGGTTGGCCTGGGAGCCGGAATTGGGTTGCACGTTGGCGGCGTCCGCGCCAAAGATCTGCTTGATGCGGTCGATGGCCAGCTGCTCGACCACGTCCACATGCTCGCAGCCGCCGTAGTAGCGCTTGCCGGGATAGCCTTCGGCGTACTTGTTGGTCAGCTGGGAGCCCTGGGCTTCCATCACGGCGGGCGAGCAGTAGTTCTCGCTGGCGATCAGCTCGATATGCTCTTGCTGGCGATGGTTTTCAGCTTCAATAGCTGCAAACAGTTCGGGGTCGACTTTAGCGACGGTATCGGTGCGTTGAAACATGGCAGTCCTGTGAACTAGATATTCCCTTGAAGCAAGGGCTGCCCAGGCGAACGGCTGAAACGCTTGCAGGTCCCAATCGCTCAGGTCCTGGGCGGTACGCTCCCCGGTGGTTCACAGACCTTGCAGTCTGCCGGTTTCCACGTCAGCGGCAGAGCGGAATCTGCGCCTATCGCCAGTTGCGTACACCCCTAGTGTAGCTGAGCTGACCCGGCGTCGAAGCTTGCGGCGGCTTTTCCCCATGGCGAAGTCCCGGGGCATAAAAAAAGCTGGCCTGGGCCAGCTTGAAAAAACGAAAAAGTTTGGGCTCAGAGCCTGGGTCCGGCCTGGGCGACCTGCTCGGCATGCGAAACCGTGGTGCCGGCGCTGGCCTTGGCCATATTGACCGTGGCTGCGGCCGGCTTGCCGTCCTCGGCCTTGCCCGGCGTGACCTTGGCGGTCATCAGCGCGTTGGCACGCAGGCCCACGGCCAGGCGCAGACGCTGGTGTTCGGCCAGCACCTTGGCCGCATAGCCGCCGTCGCTCTCCAGATTGGCGGCGCCCACGTAGTAGCGCAGGCCGCCTTCGACGGAGCCGGCGCGGGCAATGCACTCCTTGAGCACCTTGACGCCAACCTTGAGGTTGGTCACGGGGTCAAATGCCGCGTGCTGGCCGCCAAAGGTCTCGTACTTGTCGGTGTGCACCGAGGTCATCACCTGCATCAGGCCCTGGGCACCCACCGAGCTTTGCGCAAACGGGTTGAAGCTGGATTCGATGGCCATGATGGCCAGAATCAGCGTCGGGTCCAGCTTGTTGACCTTGCCCTGCTCGTAAGCGGCGCTGACCAGGGCCGCTATGGGCTCGGGCGCCACGCGGTACTTCTTGCTGAGCCAAAAGGCCACGGCCGCCTGTTCCTTGGGCAGGTTCTTGGGGTTGATGGCCGTGGCCCGGTCGCTGGCCGCCTGCGGCTCGGCTGCAGGCGCAGGCTTCACAATGGTGGTGCTCACCTGGGCCACAGCCTGGGGCTGTTGGCGGGCATCAAGCCACTGGCGCAGCTGGGCTTCGCCAGCCAGGCGCAGATCGGGGCGGGAAATCAAAATCAGGGCCGAAATGGCCACGGTCAAGCCCAAGAGGGCGAAACCGTTGTGGGTTAGAGCAAGAAAACCATGGGCCACCTTGTGGCCCAATGTTCGCGCGGAGGCGACTAATTTTCCTGACGCTGGCATAGCTTGTCCTTTCTTGGCCGTCGTCGGCAAGCCTGCGAACCTGGGTCCGGGAAGGCGAGTGCGACAGCCGATGAGGTTTGCTGCGGGCCGACTAAAAGCGCCCGTGAAGGGCGCTGGTCGGTCTGCTCAGTCGTGAGGCAGCGGAAACAAAAAACGCTCATTTCGAGCGCTGGCGGATTCTAGGAGTCTGCTAAATATGCAGTCAATACTAGAAAAAATTCATTTAATACTTTAAAGTTATATAAAAACTGTATGTAGGTACAGTATGCTGCGCAAGCTGCAGCAAAAAACGACCGCTGCAAGCGGTGTATATGCTCACATCGTGATATTTGTCATAAAGCTGAAAAAAAATGCAAAAGGGCTAGTAACCCTTCTCCAGCGCGGATATAGTGAATCTGCCTGCAAGTCGCAGGTATCTGCCAACGGAAAGGAAAAGCAAACTCAGCCAAGGTCGTGACTTCAAGGCTTCTGGCATTTGCTCGTTATCTTCGCTGCGGCACTTAGGGGAGCAATCTCTTGCTTCCAGCGGCAAGGACCACACCCTCCTTGATCCGCGAAAAACGGCATGGTCTGATACCAGCCGTAAGGCCCGGAAGCCGGTTGTTTGGCTCCCGGGCCTTGTCGTTTGGCGGGATGGATCGCGCCGTGCTTGTGGATTGTTTGCATTCTTTCCGCGAGATCCGCCCGGCGGCCTGCCGCGGCTGACGCAGACTTCTTCCCCCAGGAACTCGCACCTGCCTCTATATATAGAGAGAGCGCAACCTCTGTTGGGCCCCAGGGCCGCTCGGAGTAAAGTTGTGCCCATGCAGCTCAAGGTCGGGAGAGGCCTGCTGTTTCGCTTCAATAAAAAATACTCATGTCATTGCTCACATCGAACCGCTGGCTGCGCCGCTTGATCTGGACCGTGCTTGCCATCCTGCTGCTGTGGCTGGCTTTGTGGGCCGTGGTGCCGCCGATTGCCAGAAGCCAGCTGGAGAAACAGGCCTCGGCCAAGCTCGGGCGCGGCGTGCATGTGAGCAAGGTCGAGTTCTCGCCCTGGTCGCTGTCCCTGACTCTGCACGATCTGCGCATCGATAAAGCTCTCAAAAAAGTAGCTGACAACGCAGATCCAAAAAGCCCTGAGGCGCAAAAGCAGCTTGATGCAGCGGCTCAGCCGCAGTTCGAGGTCAAGCGCATCCACATCAATGCCAGCGCGCAGTCCCTCTTCCGTCTGGCGCCGGTGCTGGATGTGGTGGAGGTCGATGCACCCGTGGTGCGCCTCACCCAGTACTCGCTGGGCAAGCTCGACATCGACGATGTGATCGCCAAGCTCTCGGAGCCGGACAAGGAGGCCTCCAAGCCCGTGACCTTTGCGCTCTACAACATTGCGCTGCGCGATGGCCGCGTCGAGCTCAATGACGAGTCCGTGCAGCGCAAGCATGAGCTCAAGGATTTGCAGCTGAGCATTCCCTTCATCAGCAATATCGAGTCCAAGCGCGAGATCAAGGTGCTGCCGCATCTGGCTTTCGACCTCAACGGCAGTAAATTCGACACCTCGGGCGAGAGCACGCCTTTTGCGTCGGACCGCCAGACCGCCATGGTGCTCAAATGGGCTCACCTCGATCTCGCGCCCTATCTCGGCTATGTGCCGGCCAGCCTGCCCGTGCAGCTGCGCTCGGGCGTGCTAGATTCGGATCTGCAGATCCGCTTCGAGCAGGAAGAGCAGCCCGTGGTGCGCATCAGCGGCAAGCTGGACCTGTCCGGTGTGGAACTCCAGGATCGCCAGAGTGCGCCGCTGCTGCGTTTTGAGTCGCTGCATGCGGAGCTCAAGAATGTCCAGCCCTTGCAGAACCAGATCGCGCTGGAGTCGGTGCGCTGGGTCAAGCCCGAAATCTATGCCAGCCGCAATGCGCAAGGCGTGATCAACTGGCTGGGTCTGAGCGCGCCGGCCGCAGCTCCGGGCGAAGCGAAGGCGGAGCCTGAGGCCAAGACCGCCCAGGGCGCCAAGCCGATGACGCTCAAGCTCCAGCAGTTCGATCTCGATGGCGGCATCGTGCATTGGCAGGACGCGGGCACGGGCTCCACTCCTGCGGCCCTGACCCTGGCGCCGCTGGCCGTGCAGCTCAAGAACGTGGCCTGGCCCATGAATGAGTCGCTGAGCGTGACGGCCAGCGGCCAGCTGCATGCGGGCGAGCAGGCCAGGGAAGAGGGCGCGGCCAGACTGTCGCTGGACGGCACGGCCACCGTGAAGGACGGCAAGCTCGATCTGAAGCTGGGGCAGCTGCCGCTGCAGTGGGCGCAGCCCTATATCGCGGCTCACTTCAAGCCCCAGATCAGCGCCATGCTCAATACCGATGCCCAACTCGCCTGGGGCGAGAGCGGTGTCGTGGCCCAGGTCAACGAACTCACGGCCGACAAGCTGCAGCTGCAGGATCCGCAGGCCCCGGTCACGGTCGAGCAGATCAAGCTGAGCGGCGCCCATATCGATCTTGCCGCCCAGCAGGTGCAGGTGGAAGCTATCGCTGTGCAGAAGCCCCAGCTTGCGGCGCTGCGCGATGCACAAGGGCACTGGATGTATGAGCGCTGGCTGCCTGCGGCGGCCAGGGCGACCAAGACCGACAAGCGCGGAGAAGCGGCGGCTCAGGCCAAGCCTTGGTCCGTGAAGCTGGCGGCTCTGGCCGTGGATGGCGGTGGCCTGCAGTTCCGGGATGAGGCTCCGGTGTCGGGGGTGGAAGCGCGGCCGGTGCAGCTCGAGGTCAGCGCGTTGCGCGTGCGTGTGGGCGCTTTCGAGCCCCTGGCCACCAAGGCCGCGCCGACGCCGCTGGAGATCTCGGCCAAGCTCGGCGCGGGGCGCCGGGTGCAGCCGGGCAGCCTGAACTTCCGCGGTCAGTTCGGCCTCACGCCGCTTGAGGCCCAGGGCCAGCTGCAGGCGCGTGCCGTGCCGCTGCATGCGTTCGAGCCCTATTTCGGCCACAAGCTCAATGTGGACCTGGTGCGGGCCGATGGCAACTTCAAGGGCCAGCTCCACTATCTGGCCCATGCCAAGGGACCGCAGCTCAGCGTGCAGGGCGACGCGGAATTGAATGACCTGCGCATGCGCTCCGCCCTGGCGGCTCCGGTGCGCGAGGAAACCGAGAAGCCGAAGACGGCCGGGGGCGCGTTGAGCGCCGTGCTCAACGCTTCCACCGCCGACCGCGCCAAGGCCCTGGCGGCCAAGACAGGGCTGGGTCTGGGCGACGATCTGCTGTCCTGGCGGACCCTGGCCGTGCGCGGCCTGGACCTGAGCCTGCGGCCTGCCCAGCCGCTGCGCGTGAGCGTGCGTGAGACGGCGCTCGGCGACTTCTTTGCCCGCGTCATCGTGCAGCGCAACGGCCGCATCAATCTTCAGGACATCCTGAAGACCGAGCTTTCCGAGCAGTCGGTGGCCCAGAACGATCAGGCCAATGCACAGGTCGCAGCGGGTAACAAGCCCGCAGCGGTCAAGGCCCCGGAGCCCGCCAAGCCCGAGGATGGCGGCCCGGCGCCCATCATCAAGGTCGGCCCCATCGTGCTGACCGGTGGCAAGGTGGAATTCTCCGACTACTTCATCCAGCCCAATTACTCGGCCGACCTCAGCGAGCTGACGGGGCGGTTGAGCGCCTTCTCGTCCGAAGCGCCGCAGGGCGAGAGCGGGCCGCAGATGGCGGATCTGGAAATCAAGGGCCGGGCCCAGGGCACGGCGTCGCTGGAGATCGACGGCAAGATCAATCCGCTGGCCAAGCCTCTGGCCCTGGACGTGCGCGCGCAGATGCGCGACCTGGAGCTGTCGCCGCTGACCCCGTACTCCATCAAGTACGCGGGCCATGGCATAGAGCGCGGCAAGCTGTCCATGGATGTGAACTACAAGGTTCAGCCCGACGGGCAGCTCACGGCCTCCAACAAGCTGGTGCTGCATCAGCTGACCTTCGGTGAAGCCGTGCCGGGCGCACCGGCCTCGCTGCCCGTGCGTCTGGCCGTGGCCCTGCTGGCGGACCGCAACGGCGTGATCGACCTGGACGTGCCCATCAGCGGCTCGCTCAACGATCCGCAGTTCCGCTTGGCACCCATCATCTTCAAGGTGATAGGCAACATCATCATGAAGGCCGTGACCGCGCCGTTCGCGCTGCTGTCGGGTGCTTTCTCGGGCGGCGACGAGTCGGGTGCCGTGAGCTTCGCACCGGGCAGCGCCAAGCTCGACGCCAAGGCCAAGGAGCAACTGAGCAAGATCGTCAAGTCGCTCAACGACCGCCCCGCGCTGAAGATGACGGTGGTGGGCGAGTCGCGCGAGGCTGAAGACAAGCAGGCCTGGAAATCCGAGGAGCTGGACCGCCTGCTGCTGGCCCAGAAGCGCCGCAATGCGATTCGCGAAGGCAAGACCGGTGAGGATGTGGGCGAGGTGACGGATGCCGAGCGGCCCGCACTGCTCAAGGCGGTCTACGGCCGCGCCGACATCAAAAAGCCCCGCAACATGATTGGCCTGGCCAAGGACCTGCCCGCCGACCAGATGAAGGCCTTGCTGGTGGACAGCATTGCCGTTCCCGACGATGCCATGCGCGAGCTGGCCCTGGCGCGCGGCGTGGCGGTACGCGACTATCTGTCCACGCAGAACCTGCCGCTGGAGCGTCTGTTCCTGGGCGCGCCCAAGGTCGATGCACAGGACAAAGATTGGTCGCCGCGGGCCCAGTTGAGCCTGTCCACGCAGTAGGCCGGAACCTGCGAAATACCTTGCGATTTCGCATTTTTTGGCTTGCCTTCAAATAAAGGCGAAAATACCGGTTTGCCCAGGCGCTAAAGTGCCTGGGCTTGCGCTTGGAAAGTCTGCCCTCATGTGGGTGGCGCGGGCCTGCTGCGGTGTTGACCGCACGGGCTGCCAAGCATTTTCTGACCCCTACATGACATCTATTTCTCCTAGCAGCACCATGTCTGATGCATCTGAAGTGAACCCGGCCTCTGCCAAGAATTCTGAGCAACATCCGCTGGATGCACTGACGGGTGGTGCTTTTTCCGCCGAAACCTCGGGTGACCGCGCCGCGCGAATCCGTGACTGGCTGACCACTCAACCCACGGTTGAGCAACTCCAGGAAGTGCACAAGGAGCTCAGCGGCCGCGACAAGAGCGCGGCCCGTGCCGTGCGCGAGCGCCTGGACGAAATCCGTCGCACCGAAAACCAGGAAAAGATCTCCGTCGAATGGGCCGAAAAAGCCCATGCGCTGCTGGCTGCAGTGCCGTTCGATGCAGCCGCCGCTGCGGCCTGGCAGCGCGATGCCGCCAAGGCCGGTGCGGCGCTGTCGCGCGAGCCGCTGTCGCAGTTCAAGGCCCAGCTCGTCGAGCGCGTGAAGGCCGTGGAAGACCTGCAGCACCGCACCCAGGTGCAGCGCGAAGTGGCGCTGCTGCTGGCGCAGCGCATCGAAGTGCTGTCCACCAAGTCCTGGAAGGACGCCAAGGCCGTGCTCGAAGCTCTGGGTGCCGACGTGGCGCGCTGGCAGGAGCAGGCCAAGGAGCTGACCGGCGACGCCAGCTGGAGCAGTGTGGACAGCCGTTTCCCTCCTCAATTGGAAGCGGCTTCCGCACAGCTGGCTCTGGTTTGGGACGCTTTCCAGTCCGCATTGGCACAGACCGAGGCGGCTGCGGCCGACGAAGCTGCGCCGCTGCCCACCGTGCCCGTGTGGGCCGATGAAATCCGCGTGGCTCGCGGCCTGCCGCCCGAAGCCGCACCCGTGGACGCGGTCAAGCCGGCCGCTGCCGCCCGCGCCGCAGCCGGTGGCCGCGGCAAGCCGACGCCCGAGCAGGTGGAAGCCGCCAAGGCAGGCCTGGGCCAAGCGCTGCAGGCGCTCAAGGATGAAACCGCTGCCGGCAACAGCAAGGCCGGCTCCGCCGCCGTGCAAGCCATGCGCGCTGCCATCAAGAGCCATGGTCGCTTTGTGGACGAGGCATTGGTGAGCGAGGTGCACGCGGCCCTGGTGGCTGCGGGCGAGGCCGACGGCTGGCAGCGCCTGAACGCTGACAAGCTGCGTGAAGAGCTGGTGGCCAAGGCCGAGGCCTTGCTCAACCGTCCCGAGGGACAGGCTCTGGGTGGCCGCAAGATCCAGGAGACCCTGCGCAATCTGCGCGAGCAGTGGAAGCTGGCCGACCAGGGTGCCGTGGCCAACCATGCGCTGTGGAAGAAGTTCGACGAGGCCTGCAACGCGGCCTACAAGGTGGTGGAATCCTGGCACGACAAGATCCGCCAGGACAGCACGCAGGCCAAGACCCAGCGTCTGGCACTGATCGAGGAAATCAAGGCCTGGGCCGCAGAGCACTCCGCGAGCCAGGACTGGAAGAACATGCTGCGCGCGCTGCGCCAGTTCGGCGAGCGCTGGCGCGAAAGCGGCCACATCGGCGAGAAGCTGTTTGCCGAGTTGCAGCCGCTGTTCAAGCAGGCCATGGCCGCCGCCGAGGCGCCGCTGCAGGCTGCGCAAAAAGCCAGCCTGGAGCGGCGCCATGCAATGATCGACGAGGCCGTGGCTCTGGGGGCGGCGGCCAGCCTGCGTATCGACGCCGTCAAGGCGCTGCAGCAGCGCTGGCAGGTCGAGGCACAGGGCGTGCCGCTGGATCGCAAGCACGAGCAAAAGCTCTGGGACGCTTTCCGCAAGCCGCTGGACGAAGCCTTCAACCGCAAGAGCGTGGAGCGCGGCTCGCGCGCCCCGGTGGCGGAGCTGTCCGAGCACGACCGCCGCGTGCTCGAAGCTTCCAAGGCCGTGGAAGCTGCCAATGCCAGCGGTGATGCACAGGCGATCCGCACGGCTTTGGCCGAGCTGGAGGCCGCGATCAAGGCTCAGCCGGCTGCCAGATCCGAAGAGGGGCAGGCCCAGACCGAGCCATCGCCTGAGGCGACCGAAGCGGCTGCCAAGCCTGCGCGCCCCGTGGTGGCGGTGCGCGGCGATGACCGCCCCGGCATGAAGAAGGAGGCTGCGCCTGCAGCGGGCCGCCCCGGCGACCGCAAGGATCGCGGCCGCGACAGCGGTCGTGGCGAGCGCGGCGGCCGTGATGGCCGTGACATGGGCCGCAGCTATCGCGAAGAGCGCGGTCCGCGTCTGGCGGATCCTGCTTTCCGCGCCCAGCGCGATGCGGTCGAACATGCCCAGGAAGCCCTGCGCAAACTGGCTGCCCAGGCTCATGGCGAAGCGCTGACCCAGCTGCTGAGCGCCTGGCAGGCCCGCGATGCCGAGCAACTGCCTTCGGCCCAACAACTGGGTGGCAAGGTGACGGCTCCGGTGCGTACTTCCTGGTCCAGCGCGATTGCCGCGGCGCCCAAGGGCGATGCTGCCGAGGCTTTGCTGCGCCTGGAAATGGCTGCCGATGTACACACGCCGGCCGACCAGCTCGCGGCCCGCCGCGCCCTGCAGCTGCAGATGTTGACGCGCCGCAACGATCCTTCGCCCCAACAGACCTGGGGCCAGGACGTGGCCACGGTGCTGTCCAGCGGCAGCGACGAGGCCTCGGCCCGACGCCTGCAGTCTGCGCTCAAGCAGCTGCTGCGCAAGTAAGTCACAAGACCTGGTCGCTCCGGGCGGCCGGGGAATGCAAAAGGGAGCCTAGGCTCCCTTTTTTTGTGTCTGTCGGATAGGGGGCGCGCTTACGCCTGCAAAGCAAAAAAGGCTGTTGCTTGCGCAACAGCCTTTTGCATTTGGTGCCCAGGAGAGGACTCGAACCTCCACGGAGTTACCCGCTAGTACCTGAAACTAGTGCGTCTACCAATTCCGCCACCTGGGCATTTCAGAGTATGTGCAAATTATATAGCGGCATTCGCTGGCTGAATCTGAAGCTGCACTAATTTTTATGCAAAATTTTTGCAAGTGCACAAACGAAGAAGCCGTTGCATTTGCATGTAACGGCTTGTCGTGTTTGGTGCCCAGGAGAGGACTCGAACCTCCACGGAGTTACCCGCTAGTACCTGAAACTAGTGCGTCTACCAATTCCGCCACCTGGGCATTTCAGAGTGATCGAATTCTATAGCGCGGAGATGCTGGCTCAGGCCAAACGCGCACAATTTTTGTAAAAAAATTGCAGGAGGGGTTGCTCGTGCCATGGCCTGCGGATGGCTGCTGCGCCCCGATACCGTTGATGCGCACGCTCGCGTTGTGGCGGCGAGGTGATGGGGTAGTTTGCTTGGGTAGAGGGGCGTGTAGATATGGAAAGCGAAAAAGCCGCTGCATTTGCATGCAACGGCTTGTCGTGTTTGGTGCCCAGGAGAGGACTCGAACCTCCACGGAGTTACCCGCTAGTACCTGAAACTAGTGCGTCTACCAATTCCGCCACCTGGGCATTTCAGAGTGATCGAATTATATAGCGCGGAAATGTTGCTTCAGGCCAAACTCGCACTATTTTTATAAAAAATCGCAAGGGTGGGTGGCAGATGCTGGAGTGCTGTTGGCGATGTGGTTGGCGGGTGCGGTCTCGATGCCGCCGCGAGGCGACGAGCTAATTGGTTTCGGTGGATTGTGTGGGGGTGGAAAACGAAAAAGCCGTTGCATTTGCATGCAACGGCTTGTCGTGTTTGGTGCCCAGGAGAGGACTCGAACCTCCACGGAGTTACCCGCTAGTACCTGAAACTAGTGCGTCTACCAATTCCGCCACCTGGGCTTTCAGGGAATCCCCGCATTGTACTGCAATTTCTTGCTTCGAATCCGAGTTTTCAATTTTTCTGAGATGTTGACCGGCTTCAAAGACACTCTAGATGTAAGAATGTTTTCTCAGTTCGCCTAAACCCTGTCGGGTTGTCGTTAAACTTGGTGCCCAAGAGAGGACTCGAACCTCCACGGAGTTACCCGCTAGTACCTGAAACTAGTGCGTCTACCAATTCCGCCACCTGGGCATCTCAGGAAAGACATAGATTGTATATCAAGAAAATGAACCCGCGCGCAAAAGTTGCCGACGTGAATGAAGAAATTTTGGGCACTGTGCAGGGCCACCGCGATGGACACGGCTTTGTGATCCGTGATGACGGTGAACGTGACATCTACCTTCCCCCCAATGAAATGCGTGCCGTGCTGCACAAGGACCGGGTCCAGGTGCGCATTGCCCGCTACGACTACCGCGGTCGTCCCGAGGGGCGGGTGGCCGAGATCGTGGAGCGTCCGGATCAGCCCATCATCGGCCGCTTTCTGCAGGAAAGCGGCGTGTGGCTGGTGGCGCCCGAGGACAAACGCTACGGCCAGGACATCCTGATCCCGTCCAATGCCACGGGTGCGGCCAAGCCGGGCCAGGTGGTGGTGGTGGAGCTCACGGAAGAGCCCGCGCTGTTCGGCCAGCCCGTGGGCCGCATCACCGAGGTGCTGGGTGAGGTGGACGACCCGGGCATGGAAATCGAGATCGCGGTGCGCAAATATGGGGTGCCGCATATCTTCTCGGATGCCTGCCTGGAGCAGGCCAAGGCCTTGCCCGAGAAGGTGCGCGCCGCGGATTACAAGCAGCGCATCGATCTGACCGATGTTCCCCTGGTCACCATCGACGGCGAAGATGCGCGCGACTTTGACGATGCCGTGTATTGCGAGCCCGCCAAGGTTGGGCGCAGCAAGGGCTGGCGCCTGCTGGTGGCGATTGCCGACGTGAGCCACTATGTGACCACGGGTAGCGCCATCGATGTGGACGCCTATGAGCGTGCCACCAGCGTCTATTTCCCGCGCCGCGTGATCCCCATGCTGCCCGAAAAGCTCAGCAACGGCCTGTGCTCGCTCAATCCCGAGGTGGACAGGCTGTGCATGGTCTGCGACATGCTGGTCACGGCCAAGGGTGAAGTCCACGCCTACCAGTTCTATCCGGCCGTGATGCACAGCCATGCGCGCTTCACCTATACGGAGGTGGCGGCGATTCTGGCCAACACGCGCGGTCCCGAAGCTGCCAAGCGCAAGGAGCGCGTCAAGGACCTGCTGAATCTGCACGGCGTCTATCAGGCCCTGCTCAAGGCGCGCGAAGAGCGCGGAGCGGTGGACTTTGAAACCACCGAAACCCAGATCGTCTGCGACGACAACGGCCGCATCGAGAAGATCGTGCCGCGCACGCGCAACGAGGCGCACAAGCTGATCGAGGAAGCCATGCTGGCGGCCAATGTCTGCAGCGCCGATTTCATCGAGCAAAGCGGCCAGCTGGGATTGTTCCGCGTGCACGACAAGCCCTCGCTGGAAAAGCAGGAGATTCTGCGCAACTATCTCAAGGCCATGGGCGTGGGCATGGGGGTCAGCGAGAACCCCAGCACGCGCGAGTTCCAGCAGATTGCCGCGGCCACCAAGGAGCGGCCCGACGCACAGCAGATCCACACCATGCTGCTGCGTTCCATGATGCAGGCGTTCTATACGCCGGAGAACTCGGGCCACTTCGGCCTGGCGTTCGAGGCCTATACCCATTTCACCAGCCCCATCCGCCGCTATCCGGACCTGCTGGTGCACCGTGTCATCAAGGCCGAGCTCGGCGGCACGCATTACAAGCTGCCGGCTCTGCCCACGCCCGGCGAGGCTGCAGCCAAGCTGTCCAAGCGCCTGGCTTCGCGCGTGGTCGAGCCCAATCAGAAGCCGCGCAAGCGCGGTGCGGCCAAGGAGTTCCAGGCCTGGGAGGCGGCGGGCCTGCATTGCAGTGCCAATGAGCGTCGCGCCGACGAGGCCAGCCGCGACGTCGAAGCCTGGCTCAAGTGCAAATACATGCGCGAGCATCTGGGCGAAGAGTTTGCCGGCACGGTGTCCGCGGTGACCACTTTCGGCATTTTCGTGACCCTGGATGCCATGTATGTGGAAGGCCTGGTGCACATCACCGAGCTCGGCGGCGACTACTTCCGCTTCGACGAGGCGCGTCAGGAACTGCGCGGCGAGCGCTCCGGCATTCGCTACGGCATAGGCACGCGGCTGCGGGTGCAGGTCAGCCGTGTGGATCTGGATGGGCGCCGCATCGACTTCCGCCTGGTGCGCGATGGCGAAGACGGCCTGCTGCCGCTTCCCCGCAGCGGCCGCACGGGAGGCAAGGACGATGCGCGCGGCCGCCGCGAAGGCCGAGAGGTGCGCGACGAGCGTGGCGATACCGGCTCCACCGATAAATGGAGTCGCCGCGATGCCAAGGCCAACCGTGGACAGCGCAATGCCGCGGCCGCCTCGCCGGATTCCGGCGGTAGCAAGCAGGGGCGCAAGGCCTCGAAGAAAGCCATGCTCAAGGGTGTGAACCTGGGCGCGCTTGAGGCCGAATATGCGCAGGAGCGTGCTGCGCCCAAGGCAGAGCCCGTGCCGGCCGCCAGAAACGAGCCGGTGCCAGAGGCAGTGGCATCTGCAGGTCGGCAGCGCAGATCGGCAGGCAAAAGCCAGGTTGCGGCCCTGCTGAAGCCCGAGCCGGCCGCAGCTGCCGCCAATCCGGTCAGGCGCGCCAAGGCGGCGCCCGCTGCCAAGACCGGTAAGCGCAAAGCGGCACGCTGAGCTTCAACTCGCTGCTGGCTGGATAAACAAGGCCTTGCCGTATACGGCAAGGCCTTTGTTCTTGGGGCTAGTGCCCGAGCCGCATGGCCAGGGCGCTGGCGCTGAACGGCCGGTCGGCGGGCCACTGCTCTGCAACGAGGCCATGCCTGAAAGCGGCCTGAACGCTTGCCTGCTCGGCCGTGAGACCCTGTGCCCATAGCGCGCCTATCAGGCCGGCCAGCACATCGCCGGTGCCGCCGGTGGCCAGGCGCGCGTTGCCGCTGGAGTTGATCCAGGGCTGTGAACTAGGGCTGGCGATCACGGTGCCCGAGCCCTTGAGCAGCGTCGTGCACTGGAACTTCTGCGCAAGCTCCAGGCAGGCCTGCAGGCGATGGGATTGGATCTGTGCCGCACTGGTCTGCAGCAGACGCGCGGCCTCCAGAGGGTGGGGTGTCAAGACCGTGGCTTGCCGGCGCATGGCGCGCGCGGCCAGCTCCCGTGCCAGGGCCGGATCGGCGGCCACGGCGTTGAGGCCATCGGCGTCCAGCACCAGTCTTGGTGCCTGGGTCAGCAGCTGCGGCAGCCAGTCTGCGACGGCCTGGCCGCCGCCGCAGCCGCAGACCACGGTGGCGCTGCGCCAGTCCTGTGCCGAGGGTTGGCGCAGCATGATCTCCGGCCAGGGGGCGATGGACTGCGGGCCGCTCTGCTGGGCATCGAGCAGGGCCAGCATGACCCTGCCTGCGCCCGCGTGCAGGGCCGCCAGCGCCGCCAGCCAGGCCGCGCCGGTCATGGAGAGGCCGCGCCGGCTCAGACCCTCGCCGCCCAGTACTGCAACGTCGCCGAAGCTGCCTTTGTGGCTGGCATGCTGGCGCGGCGCGGCGCGGCTGTCGACGCTCAGATGGGCCGTGGGCTTGGGGATTGATGTGTCGCTATCGCCGCTGACCAGGCCGCAGCCCAGGTCGTCCCACCATATCTGTCCGCAGGCGTCGCGGCCCTGGCCGGTGAACAGGCCGGCTTGCAGGGTCAGCAAGGCAAGGGTGTGGCGCGGGCCGGCCGGGGCGGAATTCTGCGGGCTCAATGATGGCGGGTACTGGCCGGTATCGGCATCGAGGCCCGAAGCGATATCGACACAAAGCACGGCGCACAGGCATTGGCGCGTCTGCTCAAGCAGCCGCAGCAGGCGGCGATCCGTGGTACTGGACTTGTCGGCTTTCAGGCCTATGCCCAGCAGCGCATCAATGCACAGGTCTTGCGGGCCAAGATCCTCGGGGCAGGCTTGCACCCACTGCACGCCGGCCTGTCTGGCCCTGTGCCAGGAAATCTGTGCATCGGCGGGCAGTTTGTTTGGCTCGCGTACCTCGCTGACCAGAATGCGGGTGTGAGGCAGTCTGGCCTTGAGCTGGGCTGCGGCTTCAAATCCGTCGCCGCCGTTGTTGCCGGGGCCGCAGGCAATCCAGATGCAGCGTGCAAGGGGGGCCAGAGCCATGGCCAGCCTGGCCGTGGCAAGGCCGGCCCGCTCCATCAGGGTATGGGGCGGCAGGATGCGTGCGCAATCCTGCTCGATGCGGCGCGTGGCCTGGGTGTCAAAGAGCGGCCAGCCGGGAGCTGCGATCAGCGTTTCGGGCAGGCTTTCGGATGGGGAAATGCGCAGCATGGCCCGAGCATAGCGGCAGGCTGCGCGTTCGCGAAATCCTCAAAGATTTCGCCCCCAAGCGCTGAATCGGCAAGCGCCATCCGCTATAAAAAGAGTCATTCGCGATTCAGCACGGCTTCGATGCGGGCGCTGATGTTCAGCACCTCGTCGTCGTGCAGTGCTGCCTGCCAGACCATCAGTCCCATGGGCAGTTCGCCGGGCGCATGGCAGGGCAGGGACAGTGCGCAGCCGTCCAGCATATTGACCACGCTGGTATTGCGCAGCAGCAGGCCGTTGACGCGGAAGAACTCGGCGTCGCGCTGCGCATCGGCCTTGGGGTTGATGCCGTCGGCGGGCGCCACGGAGTCGATCGTCGGAGCGGTAATCGGCGTGGTCGGGGAGAGCAGGGCGTCGTAGGGCGCCAGCGCGGCCTGCATTTTTTCTATCCAGGTCTTGCGGGCGGCCAGCAGGTCCAGATAGTCTGCGGCGCTCGTGCCGGCGCCGCGCTCGATGCGCGAGCGTACGCGCGGGTCGTAGAGCGCAGCCTTTTCGGGGTCTTGCAGATAACGACGGTGCCAGGCATGGCTTTCGGCGGGTGAGAAGCCGCCGATGGCATTGATCTGGTTGAGCTCCAGCAGCTCGGGCAGGTCTATCCATTCGATATGGGCACCGGCGGCTTGCAACTGCTCGAGGCTGCGCTCGAAGCCTGTCTCGACCGCAGCCTCGATCTGCTCGAAGAAGATCTGCCGCGGCACGGCCAATCGCCATTGTTGCAGGCTGCGCTCATCGTGGGCGACCTTGCGGTCGGCCAGAATTTCATGCAGCAAAATAGCGTCGCGCACGCTGCGCGTCAGCGCGCAGGCGGTGTCTAGCGTGGGCGACAGCGGCACGCTACCGGTGGTGGGAACAAGCCGGGCCGTGCTTTTGAAGCCGATCAGTCCGTTGAGTGCGGCCGGAATGCGGATCGAGCCGCCGGTATCCGAGCCCAGCGCGGCCCAGGCCGCGCCGCTGGCCACGGACACGGCGGCGCCCGAGGAAGAGCCGCCCGGGATGCGCGCCGGCCGCGTTGGCGCGAGCTGTGGATTGGCGGGATGGCGAGCATCCAGTGCGGCCGGCGTGCCGAAGTGCGGGTTCACGCCCACGCCCGAAAAGGCGAACTCCACCATATGGGTGCGGCCGATGATGGCGGCTCCGGCGGCGCGCAGGCGCTTCACGGCGATGGCGTCTGCCGGGGCCATGGGGGAATCCTGCAGCAGCAGCGAACTCGCGCAGCTGCGCGAGCCTTCCATGTCGAACAGGTCTTTGACGGTGATGGCCAGGCCGGCCAGCGGCGCCGTCTTGGGCGTTTCGGCCGCGGCCCAGCGCGCGCTGTCGAAAAAAGTCTGGCTGAAGACGTTGGCGCACAAGGGGCTTTGCGCTGCGGCAATGCTCATCTGCATCAGTGCGGAGGCGCTGGTGCTGCCCTCGCGAATCTCTTGTACGGCACGGCTGAGGTCGTATTGCATGGCAATGTGCTAAAATTTTGCGGCTTTGCTAAGGGTTAGCCCGCGAGGGCAGACTTGATGGGTACTGGAAGTGTTTGATGCGGCAGCGCTTTTTGCGGTGCGGCGGCGCATCCAGGCAAGCGAAGCAAATAGCAAACCGGCCTATCCAAGGTGTTGCTGCCAGAGCTGGCGGCAATCGTTGGGCCGGATTTTAGACCCAACCTTTGAGGTAATTCACATGGCAGTAACAATGCGTGAGATGCTGGAAGCAGGCGTCCACTTCGGTCACCAAACCCGCTTCTGGAACCCCAAGATGTCTCCGTTCATCTTCGGTTCGCGTAACAAGATTCACATCATCAACCTGGAAAAGTCGCTGCCGATGTTCCAGGAAGCCCAGAAGTTCGCCAAGCAGCTGACTGCTAACGGCGGCACCGTGCTGATGGTGGGTACCAAGCGTCAAGCGCGCGAACTGGTGGCCGAGCAAGCTCAGCGCGCCGGCGTTCCTTATGTCGACCAGCGCTGGCTGGGCGGCATGCTGACCAACTTCAAGACCGTCAAGACCTCCATCAAGCGTCTGAAGGACATGAAGGCTCAGCAGGAGACCGGCCTGGAATCCATGTCCAAGAAGGAACAGCTGATGTTCGTTCGCGAACTGGAAAAGCTGGAAAAGGACATCGGCGGCATTCAGGACATGAACAGCCTGCCCGACGCCATCTTCGTGATCGACGTGGGCTTCCACAAGATCGCCGTGGCCGAAGCCAAGAAGCTGGGCATCCCCCTGATCGGCGTGGTTGACACCAACCACAACCCCGAAGGCATCGACTACGTGATTCCTGGTAACGACGACTCCGCCAAGGCCGTGCAACTGTACGCTCAAGGCATTGCCGACGCCATCCTGGAAGGCCGCGAAGCCCGTCTGAACGACGTGGTCAAGGCAGCCGCCGGCGAAAACGGCGACGAGTTCGTGGAAGTGGAAGAATCCGCTTCCTAAGCGAAGTCCGGCTGCGCGACCGCATCGCGAGAAAAAGCGGGGCTCTGAGTAGCCCCGTTTTTTTAGCCGAAATCCTGTAACGAATCGAACTGATACTGGAGAAATACGATGGCAATTACTGCAAGCATGGTCGCCGAACTGCGCGCCAAGACCGACGCCCCCATGATGGAATGCAAGAAGGCTCTGACCGAAGCCGACGGCGATATGGCCAAGGCTGAAGAGCTGCTGCGCGTCAAGCTGGGCACCAAGGCCGGCAAGGCCGCTTCCCGCGTGACGGCCGAAGGCGTCGTGGCTGCTTTCATCGATGGCGGCAAGGGCGGCATGATCGAAGTCAACAGCGAAACCGACTTCGTGTCCAAGAACGACAGCTTCCTGGCCATGGCCAACGCCGCTGCCAAGCTGGTGGCCGAGCACAACCCTGCTGACATCGACGCCCTGGGCGCTCTGGCTTACGAGCAAGACGGCTACGGCCCCACCCTGGAAGACGTGCGCAAGGGCCTGATCGGCAAGATCGGCGAAAACATGTCCTTCCGCCGCTTCAAGGCTTTCAACGGCTCCGGTCTGGCTGCCTACGTGCACGGCACCCGCATCGGCGTGGTGGTCGAGTTCGACGGCGACGCAGCTGCGGCCAAGGACGTGGCCATGCATGTGGCCGCCATGAAGCCCGTGGCCCTGACTTCCGCCGACGTGCCTGCCGATCTGATCGCCAAGGAGCGCGCCGTGGCCGAAGGCAAGGCTGCTGAATCCGGCAAGCCCGCCGACATCGTCGCCAAGATGGTTGAAGGCTCGGTGCAGAAGTACCTGAAGGAAGTGTCCCTGGCCGACCAGGTCTTCGTGAAGGCCGCCGACGGCAAGCAGACCGTGGCTCAGATGCTCAAGGCCGCCAACACCAATGTGAAGGCGTTCACCATGTATGTGGTGGGCGAAGGCATTGAGAAGAAGGCCGACGACTTCGCCGCCGAAGTGGCTGCCCAGGTGGCAGCAGCCAAGGCTGGTGCTTAAACCTAAGCCTTAGCA
This sequence comes from Comamonas guangdongensis, assembly GCF_041079535.1. NCBI lineage: Bacteria > Pseudomonadati > Pseudomonadota > Betaproteobacteria > Burkholderiales > Comamonadaceae > Comamonas > Comamonas guangdongensis. Next base: position 93,314 of record NZ_JBFYGN010000009.1, read on the forward strand.
ACAATCGCGGCCTGGAGCCGCGATTGATTTATTCCCCTCCCGTTTTCCACTCTCACCTCAACTTCCATCGGAGAAACACCATGTCCAACGCCATTCCTGCCCACAAGCGCATCTTGCTCAAGCTGTCGGGCGAGGCGTTAATGGGGGATGACCAGTTTGGCATCAACCGCGCAACCATCGAGCGCATGGTGGCCGAGATCGTGGAAGTGACCAAGGTGGGCGTGCAGGTTGCCGTGGTGATCGGCGGCGGCAACATCTTCCGCGGCGTGGCCGGTGGCTCCGTGGGCATGGATCGTGCCACGGCCGACTACATGGGCATGCTGGCCACGGTAATGAATGCGCTGGCCCTGGCCGATGCCATGGACAAGCAGGGCCTGACGGCCCGCGTGATGTCGGCCATCGGCATCGAGCAGGTGGTGGAGCCCTATGTGCGTCCGAAGGCCCTGCAGTATCTTGAAGAGGGCAAGGTGGTGGTGTTTGCTGCCGGTACCGGCAATCCCTTCTTCACCACCGATACCGCTGCAGCGCTGCGCGGTGCCGAAATCGGTGCCGAGGTGGTGCTCAAGGCCACCAAGGTGGACGGCGTGTACACGGCCGACCCGGTCAAGAATCCCTCGGCCACGCGCTATGACAAGCTGGCTTTCGACGAGGCCATCTCGCGCAACCTGGGCATCATGGATGCCACGGCTTTTGCGCTGTGCCGCGACCAGAAGCTGCCGATCCGCGTGTTCTCCATCGTCAAGCCCGGCGCACTCAAGCGTGTGGTGATGGGCGAGGATGAGGGCACTCTGGTGTACGCTTGAGGGTTTCACGCTCTTTGTAGAGTCCCTCCAAGGAAGAAGAACATGACGATCGCTGAAATCAAGAAGAACACCGAAGCCAAGATGGGCCAATCCATCGAGGCCCTGAAGAACAATCTTTCCCGCGTGCGTACCGGTCGTGCCAATCCGGCGCTGCTGGATGCGATCCACGTGGAGTACTACGGCTCCATGGTGCCCCTGTCCCAGGTGGCCAATGTGTCCCTGCTGGATGCCCGCACCATCAGCGTGCAGCCCTGGGAAAAGAATATGGCCGCCAAGGTGGAAAAGGCCATTCGCGAAAGCGATCTGGGTCTGAATCCCGCCGCCATGGGTGATCTGATCCGCGTGCCCATGCCTCCCATGAGCGAAGAGCGCCGCAAGGAAATGACCAAGCTGGCGCGCAACGAAGGCGAGAACTCCAAGATCGCCATCCGCAACCTGCGCCGCGATGCCAACGAAGGCGTGAAGAAGCTGGTCAAGGACAAAGAGGCTTCCGAGGACGATCAGAAGCGCTCCGAAGCCGAGATCCAGAAGATCACCGACAAGCATATCGCCGAGATCGATACGCTGGTGGCTGCCAAAGAGCAGGACATCATGGCAGTCTGAGGCCAGTCGCCAAAGGACTAGCACTTTTGACATCCCCAAAAAACGGCGCGGTTCCGCGCCATATCGCCGTCATCATGGATGGCAACGGACGGTGGGCCAAGCGCCGTCTGCTCCCGCGCCTTGCCGGTCACAAGCAGGGCGTGGAGTCCCTGCGCCGCTGTGCGCGCGCCTGCGTGGAGCGCGGCGTGCAGGTGCTCACGGTGTTTGCCTTCTCCTCCGAGAACTGGAATCGCCCGCAGGAAGAAGTCTCCGGCCTCATGAGCCTGCTGGCGACGGCCCTGGCCAAAGAGGTCAAGCAGCTGAGCCGTGATGGCGTGCGCCTGTACTTTGTCGGCGACCGCCAGGGCTTGAGCGAAAAGGTGCGCGAAGGCCTGGCAGAGGCCGAACGAGTCACCGCCCACAACACCCGTCTGATCCTCAATGTGTGCTTCAACTACGGCGGGCGCTGGGATATTGCCCAGGCGGCGCAGAAGCTGGTGGCTCAGGGTCAGGCCCTGACACCCGAGAATCTGGATCGGGCCATGGCGCTGGCCCATGTGCCGGACCCGGATCTGATGATCCGCACCGGTGGTGAAACTCGCATCAGCAATTTCCTGCTCTGGCAGGCTGCATACACCGAGCTGTTTTTCAGCGATAGTCTGTGGCCGGACTTCGACGAGGCCGCGCTGGACGAGGCCATCGCCGTGTTCGGCGGACGGGAGCGGCGCTTCGGCCAGACTTCAGAACAGATTCAAACGCCGTCTACCCTGACTTCGACGGTCTAACCACAAGAGGTGCCATGCTCAAGCAGCGCGTCATTACCGCCTTGATATTGCTGGCCATTCTGTTGCCGGCATTGTTCTATCCGGCCAGCAGCGTGCCGTTTGCCGCGCTGATGCTGGTGTTCATGGCCGCTGGCGCCTGGGAATGGGGGCGGCTCAATGGCTTCGGTCAGGCCGGAGCCCTGGCATTGGGCGCCGTCTGTACCGCGCTTTGCGCTGGCTCGTGGTGGGCGGGTTGGCTGGAGCAGTCCCTGTCCACGGTCTGGATTGCGGCGGGCGGCCTCTGGGTGCTGGGCGGCGTGCTGTTGCTGCGTGCCGGCGTCGCGGGCTGGCCGCATATTCCTGCGGCCCTGCGTCTGGTGGGGGGCGTGCTGGCGCTCTGGCTGGCCTGGATGGCCGTGGTCAAGGCGCGCAATATCGGCGTCAACTTCCTGCTGTCGGTGCTGGTGCTGGTCTGGGTGGCCGATGTCTTTGCCTATTTTGCGGGCCGCACTTTCGGCCTCAAATTCACCAAGAACAAATTGGCGCCTTCCATCAGCCCCGGCAAGAGCTGGGAAGGTGTGTGGGGCGGCATGCTGGGTGTGATCGTGCTGGCCCTGGCTTGGAGCTGGGCCGATCGCCATTACGCCGCAGTCGTTCCCAGTTTCTATTCGGTGCTGCAGTCGCAGGGGACCTGGTTCCTGCTGCTGGCTGTGGTGTTTATGGCTGCGATGAGCGTGGTGGGCGACCTGGTCGAATCCCTCATCAAGCGCAGCGTTGGTGTCAAGGACAGCAGCGGCTTGCTGCCCGGCCATGGTGGTGTTCTGGATCGCATCGATGCCCTCCTGCCCACACTGCCGTTGGCGATGATGCTCTCCTCCTTTGTGCATCCATGAAGCAGAAAATCACGGTTCTGGGTTCTACCGGTTCGATAGGGACCAATACCCTGGATGTGGTGGCTCGCCACCCAGAGCAGTATGAGATCTTTGCGCTGAGCGCGGCCACCCAGGTGGATCTGATGCTCAAGCAATGCGCGCAGTTCAAGCCCCGTTTTGCCGTGATGGCCAGCGGCCCCCATGCGCAGCAGCTGGCCGAGAGGCTGAAGCAAAACAGCCTTCAAACCGAAGTTCTACAAGCGCCAGATGCTCTTGAGGCAATCGCCTCGCATCCCGACGTGGATGCGGTCATGGGGGCAATCGTGGGTGCGGCGGGCCTGGCTCCATGTCTGGCCGCGGCCAGGGCTGGCAAGCGGCTGTTGCTGGCCAACAAGGAGGCTCTGGTGGTGGGCGGTGCGCTGTTCATGGACACCGTCAAGCGCCATGGCGCGACCCTGCTGCCCATAGACAGCGAGCACTCGGCCATCTTCCAGTGCCTGCCCGAGGATCGCGGCAGCTGGGCGGCGCGCGTGGATTCCCTGCTGCTGACCGCATCCGGCGGCCCGTTCCGTCAACGTGACCCGGCGACCCTGTCCGAGATCACGCCGGAACAGGCCTGTGACCACCCCAATTTCTCCATGGGGCGCAAGATCTCGGTGGATTCCGCCACCATGATGAACAAGGCCCTGGAGGTGATAGAGGCGCGCTGGCTGTTTGACATGGCTCCCGAGAAGATCAAGGTGGTCATTCATCCGCAGCAGATCGTGCACTCCATGGTGCAATTCAAGGATTCTTCCGTACTGGCCCAACTGGGAACGCCCGATATGCGCGTGCCCATCGCCTGCGGCCTGGCCTGGCCCGAGCGCATAGCGAGCGGAGCGCCGCTGCTGGACTTTGCCAAGCTGGCGGCGCTGACGTTTGAAGAGGCCGATGCTCATCGCTTTCCCGGTCTGCACCTGTCCTGGCAGGCGCTGCGAGCGCCCGAGGGCACGACCACGGTGCTCAATGCCGCGAACGAAATTGCCGTGGCGGCCTTTTTGGAGCGCAGCCTGTCGTTTGACCGTATCCATGCGGTGAACCTGCAGACCCTGGAGTCGGTGCAGCCCGGGGCGATCTCCAGCCTCGAAGATCTGATGGCGCTGGATGCCCGGGCGCGTGCGCAGGCGCAAGCCATTGCGCGGCAGTGGGCGCGCTAAGCTGCGGCGATTGACGGGGCGGTTGAACTTGCAGCCGTCCGGGCACTCCAACCGCTGATGGAGATAAAGGAGTTTCTGTGTTGCTGACGGTCGTGTCTTTCATCGTTGCGCTCGGTATCCTGATTGCGGTGCATGAGTGGGGGCACTATCGCGTGGCCGTGGCCTGCGGCGTCAAGGTGCTGCGCTATTCCATAGGCTTCGGCAAGCCGCTGCTGCGCTGGACCAGTCGCAAATCCGGTACCGAGTACGTGATTGCCGCGCTGCCTTTGGGCGGCTATGTGCGCATGCTCGACGAGCGCGAGGGCGAGGTGAGGCCGGAGGAAAAGCATCTGGCTTTCAACAACCAGCCGCTGCGTTCGCGCGCCGCCATTGTGGCCGCAGGCCCGATCGCCAATCTGGTACTGGCCGTAGCCCTGCTCACGGTGGTGAACTGGATGGGGCAGAGCGAGCCCGCGGCGCGGCTGGCCGAGCCTCCTTCGGGCTCGGTGCTGCAGGTCGCTGGTGCGCGCAGCGGTGACTGGGTGCAGCGCATCTCGGTGGCGGGCAAGGATTGGGAGCCCGTGAGTGCCTTGGGCGATGTGCGCTGGGCGCTGACCACGGCCGCGATCGAAGGGGCGCCGCTGCAACTCGAGGTATCGGCCAAGCCCGAAGCTACTCCCCGGGTGCTGCAGCTGGATCTGTCTGCGCTCAAGAAACAAGAGCCCGATGCAGCCTTCTTTGAGCAGGTGGGCTTGATCGGGCCCTGGACCAGTCCGGTGCTCGATGAGGTGGTCGCCGGCGGTCCGGCCGACAAGGCGGGTTTGCGCCAGGGCGATCTGGTGCTCAGCGTCGACGGTCGAGCTGCGCTGGATGGCGTGCAGCTGCGTGCGGCCATCCGCATGTCCGGGGCATCGGGTCATGCGGCCGCGCAGACCTGGGTGGTTCAGCGCGACGGTCAGCGTCTCAGCCTGCAGGTGCGTCCGGAAATCGTGGCCGGCAAGCACGGTCAGGCCGCCATCGCCCGCGTGAATGCCTTCATCGGCGGCCCGCCCGAGATGGTGGAGGTGCGCCGCGGCCCCTGGGATGGATTCCAGGCGGGGTTGGCAAAGACCTGGGAGCTGTCCTCCATGACCTTGCGCATGATGGGGCGCATGCTGATTGGCGAGGCATCGCTCAAGAACATCAGCGGCCCGCTGACGATTGCTGATTACGCAGGCAAGTCAGCCAGCATGGGCTTGGTACAGTATTTATCGTTTCTTGCACTCATCAGCATCAGTCTGGGAGTGCTCAACCTGCTACCATTGCCGGTTCTGGATGGTGGGCACCTGATGTATTATCTTTGGGAGGGCGTTACGGGACGGAATGTCTCGGATGTCTGGGCCGAGAGACTGCAGCGCGCAGGCGTGGCAGTCATCCTGCTGATGATGTCAGTCGCCTTTTTCAACGATATCAACCGGCTCTGGGGCTGATTTTTTACCGTCTTCGGTAAGCCGCACTCGCGGCAGATTCCACTCATGAAAAAACATTTCACTCGCTTCGGCATGCGCTCTGCTACTGCCTTAGCTGCTATGGTTTTGGCTGCGCAGGCAGCATGGGCGCTGGAACCCTTCAAGGTCCAGGACATCCGTATTGAGGGTCTGCAGCGCGTGGAGCCGGGTACTGTCTTTGCATCCATGCCTTTGCGCGTGGGCGATGACTACAGCGACGAAAAAGGGGCTGCCGCGATCCGTTCGCTGTTTGCCTTGGGCTTGTTCAAGGACGTGCGCCTTGAGGCCAACGGCAATGTGCTGGTGGTCGTGGTCGAGGAGCGCCCGACCATTGCCGAAGTGAACTTTGCGGGCACCAAGGAGTTCGACAAGGACACCCTGGGCAAGGCCATGCGCGATGTGGGTCTGGCCGAAGGTCGTCCCTTCGACAAGGCCCTCGCGGACCGCGCCGAGCAGGAGCTTAAGCGCCAGTACATCAATCGCAGCCTGTACGGCGCGGAGGTGGTGACCACGGTGACGCCCATCGAGCGCAACCGTGTCAATCTGACCTTCACGGTGTCCGAAGGCGAGCCCGCCAAGATCAATGAAATCCACATTGTGGGCAACAAGGTCTTCAAGGAGTCCACGCTCACTGACTTGTTCGATCAGGACACCGGCAACTGGATGAGCTGGTACACCAAGTCGGACCGCTATGCGCGCAACAAGCTCAATGCCGACCTGGAGGCCCTGCGCTCCTACTATCTGCAACGCGGCTACCTGGAGTTCCGCGTGGACTCCACCCAGGTGGCGATTTCCCCGGACAAGCAGCATATCGCGCTGACCGTGAATGTTCACGAGGGGCAGCAGTATGTGGTGTCGGGCGTGAAGCTGGAAGGCAATTACCTGGACCGCGACGACGAGTTCAAGTCGCTGGTCAAGATCAAGCCCGGTGAGCCGTATAACGCCGACCAGGTTTCGGAAACCGTCAAGGCGTTTACCGACTATTACAGCAACTTCGGCTTTGCCTTTGCCAAGGTCGAGGCCGTTCCCGAGGTGGACCGCGCTAACAACCGCGTCGAAATCGTTCTGCAGGCCCAGCCCGCACGGCGCGCCTATATCCGCCGCATCAATGTCAGCGGCAATAACAAGACCCGTGACGAGGTGGTGCGCCGCGAGTTCCGCCAGTTCGAGGCATCCTGGTACGACGGCCAGAAAATCAAGCTTTCGCGCGACCGCGTGGACCGCCTGGGCTTTTTCACCCAGGTGGATATTGAGACTCAGGAAGTCCCCGGCAATCCCGATCAGGTGGACCTGCTGATCAATGTGGTCGAAAAGCCCACGGGCTCGATTCAGCTGGGCGCCGGTTTCTCCAGCGCCGAAAAGGTGTCGCTGTCCTTCGGCATCAAGCAGGAAAACGTCTTCGGTTCCGGCAACTATCTGGGTATGGACATCAATACCAGCAAGTACAACCGGACCATGGTGGTGTCGACGACCGATCCGTACTTCACGGATACCGGTATTTCGCGCACCTATGACCTGTACTACCGCACCACGCGTCCTTACTACGATGATGCGGCGTACAAGATCGTGACCAAGGGCGCGAGCGTGCGCTTTGGCGTTCCCTTCAGCGAAGTGGATACCGTCTTCTTTGGCGCGGGCGTGGAAGGCAACGAGATCAAGCCGGGTACCTATATGCCGGAGGTCTACAATGAGTATTGCGGTGGCGCGCCGGGTGCCGGTCTGGGTTGCTCGAAGACCGGTATTCCGCTGACGCTGGGCTGGTCTCGTGACAACCGGGACAGTGCGCTGGCGCCGAATGCCGGTCGCTATCAGCGTCTGAATCTGGAGAGCTCCTTCCTCAGCGATATGCGCTATGTGAAGGCCAATTACCAGATTCAGCAATACATTCCGCTGAACAAGAAGTACACGATTGCCTTGAATGGCGAGTTTGGTTGGGGCAAGGGCATTGGCAGCAATCCCTATCCCATCTTCAAGAATTTCTATTCGGGCGGTCTGGGCTCGGTGCGTGGCTTCGAGCAGGGCTCCCTGGGCCGTCACGACACCGTCAATACCAATCTGGCTTTGGGTGGCACGCGCAAGCTGACGCTGAACGCCGAATTCATGGTGCCGTTCCCCGGTGCCGGCAATGACCGAACCCTGCGTCTGTTCACCTTCCTGGATGCGGGCAATGTGTGGGCGGAGGGCGAGAGCATGGACCTGGGTACTCTGCGCGCCTCCACGGGTATCGGTATCAGCTGGATTTCCCCGCTGGGTCCGCTGCGTTTGGCTTATGCTCAGCCAATCCGCAAGGAAACCGGGGATAGAATCCAAAAACTGCAATTCCAAATCGGAACATCTTTCTAATGAAATCTCTCTCTAGCCATCTTTCTCTGGCTGTGCTGCTTGGCGCCATGGCCGTCTCTGCGCATGCACAGGAATTCAAGGCCGGCTTTGTGAACACGGATCGCATTTTCCGTGAGGCATCGGCGGCCAAGGCTGCTCAGGCCAAGCTTGAGCAGGAGTTTTCTAAGCGTGAAAAGGATTTGGTCGACCAGGGCAATTCCTTGAAGACTGCTTCGGACAAGTTCGAACGTGAAGCACCCACAATGGCCGAAAGCCAGCGCGCTGCGCGTCAGCGTCAGCTCGTGGATCAGGACCGTGAATTCCAGCGCAAGCGTCGCGAGTTCCAGGAAGACCTGAATGCCCGCAAGAACGAGGAGCTGGCCGCGGTTCTGGACCGTGCCAACAAGGTCGTCAAGCAGGTGGCCGAGTCCGAAAAGTACGACGTGATCCTGCAGGAAGCTGTGTATATCAACCCCAAGTTTGATATCACGGACAAGGTGATCAAGGCCCTGAACGGCGCAAAGTAAACCGCAAGGGTTACGTTTGTGAGCGTTCTATTGGGACAGATTCTCGATGCGCTCGGCGGAGAACTTGTCGGTGGCGACCGCGAGATGCCTATCTCGCGCATCGCGCCGCTGGACTCCGCAGGTCATGGTGATCTGAGCTTTTTAAGCAATCCCCGCTATCGCCAGCAGCTGGCCGCCTCTCAGGCGGCCTGCGTCATTGTGGCGCCTGCGATGCGCGAAGAGGCCGCACAGCGCGGAGCCTGCATTGTTACCGCGGACCCCTACGCCTATTTTGCGCGCTCTACCCGGTGGTGGAAGGCGCATCAGCAAGGTGGGCGGCTCCAAGGGATTCATCCCAGTGCCGTCGTCGATGCCTCGGCTCAAGTGCATGCAAGCGCCTATATCGGCCCTCTGTGCGTGGTGGATGCGGGGGCCGTGATCGGTGCGGACACGGTGCTCAAGTCTCGCGTCACCATAGGCCAGGGCTGTGTGGTGGGCGAGCGCTGCATTCTGCATCCGGGCGTCGTCATCGGTGCGGACGGCTTCGGCTTCGCGCCCTCGGGCGGCAAGTGGGAAAAGATCGAGCAACTGGGCCGCGTGCGCATCGGCGACGATGTGGAGATCGGTGCCAACAGCTGCGTGGACCGCGGGGCACTGGACGATACCGTCGTTGAAGATGGCGTCAAGATCGATAATCTGGTGCAGATCGCCCACAATGTGCATATAGGCGCGCATACGGTGATTGCCGGCAATACGGGTATCGCGGGCAGCGCGCATATCGGCAAACACTGCCAGATCGGCGGCGCGGCCAATATTCTGGGGCATTTGACGATTGCGGACGGCACGGTGATTTCGCCGACCTCCATGGTCACGCGCTCCCTGCCCAAGGCAGGTTTTTATACAGGCATCTTTCCGTTGCAAGAAAACGAGCAATGGGAAAAGAACGCTGCAACATTCAGGCAGCTGTACGCGCTTCGCGAGCGCGTCAAAAAGCTTGAACAGACACTGGCTGAGGGCCAGCGAAGCAACAACGGAAAATGATGATGGATATTCAAGCAATTCTCAAGCAACTGCCTCACCGCTATCCCTTCCTCCTGGTGGATAGGGTGCTGGAGCTTGAGCGCAACACACGCATCAAGGCAATCAAGAACGTCACGTTCAACGAGCCGTTCTTCACGGGCCATTTTCCCGGTCGTCCCGTCATGCCCGGCGTGCTGATTCTTGAGGCGCTGGCCCAGGCCGCAGGTCTGCTAGCGTTTGATGCCATGGGGCAGGTTCCGGACGAAAACAATATTTACTACTTCGTGGGTATCGACTCCGCACGCTTCAAGCGCCCCGTGGTGCCAGGAGATCAATTGGCCCTGGAAATTACCATCGACCGCGTGCGCGGCGGCATCTGGAAGTTCAATGCCGTGGCCAGCGTGGATGGCGAAGTGGCCGCCGAAGCCCAGCTGATGTGCACCATGCGCCACGTGGGATAAGCATTGATGGCGGCGGCGAGTCTTATTCATCCCACCGCAGTGGTCGACCCTGCGGCCGAGCTTGATTCATCGGTATCGGTGGGGCCTTATGCCGTCATCGGACCCCGGGTGCATATCGGTGCGAACACCTCGGTGGGCGCGCATTGCGTGATCGAGGGCGATACCACCATCGGCGAAGGCAACCAGATCTTCCAGTTTGCTTCTCTCGGCGCTCAGCCTCAGGACAAGAAGTACGCGGGCGAGCCCACACGGCTGGTGATCGGTGACCGCAACACGGTGCGCGAGTTCTGTACCTTCAATACGGGCACGGTGCAGGATCGCGGCGAAACCACGATCGGCAATGACAACTGGATCATGGCCTATGTGCACATTGCCCACGACTGCATCGTCGGCAACAACACCATCCTGGCCAACAACGCCACGCTGGCCGGTCATGTGCATGTGGACGACTGGGCGATTCTGGGCGGACTCACGGGTGTGCATCAGTTCACGCATATCGGTGCCCATGTGATGGCGGGCTTTGCCAGTCATATCTCGCAGGATGTTCCGCCTTTCATGATGGTGGACGGCAACCCGCTGGCGGTGCGTGGCTTCAATATGGAGGGCTTGCGTCGCCGTGGCTTCACGCCGGAGCGTCTGGGGGCGGTCAAGCAGATGCACAGGCTGCTGTACCGCCAGGGCCTGACACTGGAGGCGGCCAAGCAGGCCATCGATGCGCTCAAGGATGAGATGCCCGAGGCGGTGCAGGACGTGGAGCACATGCAGTCCTTTCTGGCTGCATCCACCCGTGGCATTGCGCGCTAGCAGCTGGTGCTGCGTTTATCCGAAATCCGGTTGTGAATAGCTCAGTAACCTCCAGGCAGACTGCGGTGCATGCTGCAGATTCCGTAGTGCCCAGCATTGCCATGGTGGCAGGCGAAGCCTCGGGCGATCTGCTCGCTTCGCTACTGATCGATGGCTTGCGCCAGCGCTGGCCCGATGCGCCGTCCATGGGCATTGGCGGCGCGCAGATGCAGCAGCGCGGCTTCGAGGCCTGGTGGCAGTCGGAGCGGCTGGCCGTGCATGGCTACAGCTGGGAAGTGCTGATGCGCGTTGCCGAGCTGCTGGGCATCCGCAAAAAGCTGCGCCAGCGGCTGATCGCCCATCCGCCCTCGGTCTTTGTGGGCGTCGATGCTCCCGATTTCAATCTGGGTCTGGAAGAAAAGCTGCGCGAAGCCGGCGTCAAGACCGTGCACTTTGTCTGCCCTTCGATCTGGGCCTGGCGTGCCGATCGTGTGGAGAAGATTCGTCGCGCGGCCGATCATGTGCTGTGCATCTTCCCGTTCGAGCCCGAGTTGCTGGCCCAGCACGGCATCGACGCGACCTATGTGGGGCACCCGCTGGCGCAGGTGATTCCTTTGCATCCCGATCGTGCTGCGGCGCGCGCCAGGCTGGGTCTGCCCGAGGAAGGGTTGGTGCTGGCCTTGCTGCCGGGCAGTCGGCGTTCGGAAGTTCGCTATATTGCTTCGGGGTTTTTCAAGGCTGCAGCCCTCGTGAAAAAAGCGCTGCCAGCTATTAAAATAGTAATTCCTGCCGTGCCTTCCCTGTATGACGAGGTCTGCCGTATTGCCGCCGAAGCGGGGATGAAGGACAAGGCTCTGATCGTCAAGGGGCGGTCGCACGATGTGCTGGCCGCCTGCGACTGCACGCTGATCGCTAGCGGCACGGCCACGCTGGAGGCAGCGCTATACAAGCGTCCCATGGTCATCAGTTACAGCATGCATCCCTGGAGCTGGCGTCTGATGAAGCGCAAGCAGCTCCAGCCCTGGGTCGGGCTGCCCAATATTCTGTGCGGCGACTTTGTTGTGCCCGAGCTGCTGCAGGATGCGGCGACGCCCGAGGCTCTGGCCCAGGCTGCCTTGGGCTGGCTGCGCGCCAGCCAGGATTCTCCTGCCACCATCGAGGCGCTGGTTGAGCGCTTTACCGCGCTGCACCACGAACTGCGACGAGATACTGCCGAATTGGCTGCCCATGCGATCGAGAAAATCATTGCCCCCCCCGCTGCTTGAGCAAGGCTGCCTGCCCTGGCATCCGCCCGGGCTGGTTGCCGGGGTGGATGAGGCGGGGCGTGGTCCGCTCGCAGGTCCTGTGGTGGCGGCGGCCGTCATCCTGGACGACCTCAAGCCCATCGCCGGCCTCAACGACTCCAAAAAGCTCACGGCCAACCGCCGCGAGGTGCTCTACGACGAGATCCGCGCCAAGGCGCTGTGCTTTTGCATAGCCCAGGCCTCGGTGCAGGAGATCGACGAGATCAACATCCTCCAGGCCACCATGCTGGCCATGCGTCGCGCCGTGATGGGTCTGCGCCTCAAGCCCGTGCTGGTGCTGGTGGATGGCAATCAGCTGCCGCAGATCGATGTCCAGGCCGAGGCCATCGTCAAGGGCGATGCGCTGGTGCAGGCGATTTCGGCGGCGTCCATTCTGGCCAAGGTTGCGCGCGACCGCTGGTGCGAGCGGCTCGACGCCCAGTATCCGCAGTACGGTTTTGCGGCCCACAAGGGTTATGGCACGGCCGCGCACCTGCAGGCCTTGCACAGTCATGGCGCAACGGCCGAGCATCGCCGCTCTTTTGCGCCCGTGGCCCAGGTGCTGCAGGCCGGGCAGGTCTGCGCCGGCGGGCTGGCCCAGCCCGTGGTTTGCGAGACCGGAGTCTCGGGCGTCATGTCCACGCTGCAGATGTCGCAGGCCTCGCTGTACGCCTGATTCCGCGATTCCCGAGTGCGGCGCGGGGCCGGCTCGGGCGTTCTATCTTCGGACTCGGCTGCCATGGGCGAGCCGGGTTTTCTTTTTTGTATCCAGAGGTTGAGATGGCTGCACGTCCCCAGGTCACGGAAATTCATTCGCGCGACAACGCCTTCGTCAAGGAGCTGCGCCGTCTCTCGCAAGACAGCACGGCCTACCGCAAGCAGGGCCAGGTCTGGTTGGAAGGTGATCACCTGTGTCGTGCGGCGCTGGCGCGTGGGCTGAGGCCCAAGGTGGCCGTGTTTGCACAGTCTTTCTGGCCGCAGGCTCCGCAGGAGTGGGTGCTCGCGGCCGGCAAGGTCGTTGTGTTGGCCGATGCCTTGTTCGCCGAGATCAGCAGCCTGGAGTCGCCGGCGCCCATGGGCTATGTGATGGACTGGGATGCCGGTGCGCAGCTCAAGCCCGGCGTTGCTACCGTGGTGCTGGACCGCGTGCAGGATGCGGGCAATGTGGGGTCGATTTTGCGCAGCGCGGCGGCCTTCGGTTTCTCCCAGGTCGTGGCGCTCAAGGGCACGGCCGCGCTGTGGAGCCAGAAGGTGCTGCGCGCGGGAATGGGGGCTCACTTTGGCCTACATCTGGTGGAGGCCGCATCCGGCGACGCCGTGCAGGCCTTGCAAGTGCCGCTGATAGTGACCAGCTCCCACCAGGGGACTTTGATTCACGAGGCGGACCTGCCCTGGCCCTGCGCCTGGGCCATGGGCCATGAAGGGCAGGGCGTGGGCGAGTCGCTGATGCAGCAGGCCGAGCACCGCATCAGCATTGCCCAGCCGGGGGGTGAGGAGTCACTCAATGTGGCTGCCGCCGCCGCCATCTGCCTGCATGCGAGCAGCGTAAGCATGCTACGCCGCAGAGGGTAATCCCGCAGCAAGTCAAAGGGCTGAAGCCGGTCGGGCCTATAATGGGCGGCTTTCAAGCATTCCTTCATACGCCTAGCGACGCTACCTCGTCATCCCCTGCAGACAAAAAACGTCCCAGCACCTGTGCCGGGGCTTCGTTGGGCGTAACCGTAATTAAAAAACCGGAGAACCCAGTGCTTTTGTCTCTCAAGGGAAGTTTCCCATCCGCCATCTTGGCGCTCGCAGACGGCACGGTCTTTATTGGCAACTCGATTGGTGCGCAAGGCACCACCGTCGGTGAAGTCGTTTTCAACACTTCGCTGACCGGGTATCAAGAAATCCTCACCGACCCCAGCTATTGCCAGCAGATCGTGACGCTCACGTATCCGCACATCGGCAACTACGGTGTCAATCCCGAGGACGTCGAGGCTGACAAGATCCATGCCGCAGGTCTCATCATCAAGAACCTGCCTTTGCTGGCCAGCAACTTCCGCAGCACCCAGACGCTGTCCGAGTACCTGGCCGAAGGCAAGACCGTTGCCATCGCCAACATCGACACCCGCAAGCTCACGCGCCTGCTGCGTGACCAGGGCGCGCAAAACGGCGCCATCGTGGGGCTGGCTGCCGGTGAGGAAGTGACCCAGGCCAAGATCGATGAAGCGATTGCCGCTGCCAAGGCCGCCCCGAGCATGAAGGGCCTGGACCTAGCCAAGGTGGTGAGCACCGTCAAGTCCTACCCCTGGAACGAGGCCGAGTGGACGCTGGGCCAAGGCTACGGCAAGCTCGAGGCGCCTAAGTTCAAGGTCGTGGCCTATGACTTCGGCGTGAAAAAGAACATTTTGCGCATGCTGGCCGAGCGCGGCTGCGATGTGACTGTGGTGCCCGCCCAGACGCCCGCCAAGGACGTGCTGGCACTGAACCCCGACGGCGTGTTCCTCTCCAACGGCCCTGGCGACCCCGAGCCTTGCGACTACGCCATTGCTGCCGTGCAGGAAATCATGGCCACCAAGAAGCCTGTGTTCGGCATCTGCCTGGGTCACCAGATCATGGCTCTGGCCTCGGGCGCCAAGACCTTCAAGATGCAGAACAGCCACCACGGTGCCAACCACCCCGTGAAGGACCTGGACTCCGGCCGCGTCAGCATCACCAGCCAGAACCACGGTTTCGCCGTCGAGCTGGAATCGCTGCCCGCCAATGCCCGTGCCACGCACATCAGCCTGTTTGACGGCACGCTGCAAGGCATGGAGCGCACCGATGTGCCCGCCTTCTGCTTCCAGGGCCACCCAGAGGCATCGCCCGGCCCGCACGATATCGGCTATCTGTTCGACCGCTTCACAGCGCTGATGGAGACACACAAAAATGCCTAAGCGCACCGACCTCAAAAGCATTCTGATCATTGGCGCCGGCCCCATCGTCATCGGCCAGGCCTGCGAGTTCGACTACTCCGGCGTCCAGGCCTGCAAGGCCTTGCGCGAAGAGGGTTACAAGGTCATTCTGATCAACAGCAACCCCGCCACGATCATGACCGACCCGGCCACGGCCGACGTCACCTATATCGAGCCCATCACCTGGCAGACGGTCGAGAAGATCATTGCCAAGGAACGTCCCGATGCCATCCTGCCCACCATGGGCGGACAGACCGCGCTGAACTGCGCGCTGGACCTGTGGCACCACGGCGTGCTCGACAAGTACCAGGTCGAGCTGATCGGCGCCAAACCCGAAGCCATCGACAAGGCCGAGGACCGCCTGAAGTTCAAGGACGCCATGACCAAGATCGGTCTGGGCTCCGCGCGCTCGGGTATCGCCCACTCCATGGACGAAGCCTGGGAAGTGCAAAAGAACGTGGGCTTCCCCACGGTGATCCGCCCCAGCTTCACGCTGGGCGGCACGGGTGGCGGCATCGCCTACAACCCTGAAGAGTTCGAGACCATCTGCAAGCGCGGTCTGGAGGCTTCGCCCACCAACGAGCTGCTGATCGAAGAGTCGCTGCTCGGCTGGAAAGAGTACGAGATGGAAGTGGTGCGCGACACCGCGGACAACTGCATCATCGTCTGCTCGATCGAGAACCTGGACCCCATGGGCGTGCACACGGGTGACTCCATCACCGTGGCCCCGGCCCAGACGCTGACCGACAAGGAATACCAGATCATGCGTAACGCATCTCTGGCCGTTCTGCGCGAGATCGGTGTGGATACCGGCGGCTCCAACGTGCAGTTCTCGGTGAACCCCAAGGACGGTCGCATGATCGTCATCGAGATGAACCCCCGCGTCTCGCGCTCTTCGGCGCTGGCCTCCAAGGCCACGGGTTTCCCCATCGCCAAGATCGCGGCCAAGCTGGCCGTGGGCTTCACGCTGGACGAGCTCAAGAACGAAATCACCGGCGGCAAGACCCCGGCCTCGTTCGAGCCTTCGATCGACTACGTGGTCACCAAGATTCCGCGTTTTGCTTTCGAGAAGTTCCCCGCTGCCGATAACCGCCTGACCACGCAGATGAAGTCCGTGGGCGAGGTGATGGCCATCGGCCGTACCTTCCAGGAATCCTTCCAGAAGGCCCTGCGCGGTCTGGAAGTGGGCGTGGACGGCATGAACGAGAAGACCCAGGATCGCGAGATCCTGGAAAAGGAATTGGGCGAGCCCGGTCCCGACCGCATCTGGTATGTGGGCGATGCCTTCGCTGCCGGCTGGACGCTGGACGAAGTCCACAACATCACCAAGATTGACAAGTGGTTCCTGGTGCAGATCGAAGAGATCGTGAAGATCGAACTCGAACTGGATCAGCTGGCCGAAGCCAAGGGCGATCAGGCCTTGGCCGCTCTGGACGCCGGCACGCTGCGCACGCTCAAGCAAAAGGGCTTCTCCGACCGCCGTCTGGCCAAGCTGCTCAAGACCACGGACAAGGCTGTGCGCGAAGCGCGCAAGGCGCTGAAGGTGCGTCCCGTGTTCAAGCGCGTGGACACCTGCGCGGCCGAGTTCGCCTCCAACACCGCGTACATGTACTCCACGTACGACGAGGAGTGCGAGGCAGCGCCTACGGACAAGAAAAAGATCATGGTGCTGGGCGGTGGCCCGAACCGTATCGGCCAGGGTATCGAGTTCGACTACTGCTGCGTGCATGCAGCCATGGCCATGCGCGAAGATGGTTATGAAACCATCATGGTCAACTGCAACCCCGAGACCGTGTCCACCGACTACGACACCTCGGACCGCCTGTACTTCGAGCCGCTGACGCTGGAAGACGTGCTGGAAATCGTCGCCGTCGAAAAGCCCGCTGGCGTGATTGTGCAGTACGGCGGCCAGACGCCGCTGAAGCTGGCCCTGGGCCTGGAGAAGGAAGGCGTGCCCATCATCGGCACCACGCCCGACATGATCGACGCGGCCGAGGACCGCGAGCGCTTCCAGCATCTGCTGCAGAAGCTGGGCCTGCTGCAGCCGCCCAATGCCACGGCGCGTGCCGAAGCCGAAGCGCTGGAAAAGGCAGCGGCCATCGGCTATCCGCTGGTGGTGCGTCCCTCCTATGTGCTGGGTGGCCGCGCGATGGAAATCGTGCACGAGCAGCGCGACCTCGAGCGTTACATGCGCGAAGCGGTGAAGGTGAGCAACGACTCTCCCGTGCTGCTGGACCACTTCCTGTCCAACGCCATCGAGTGCGACGTGGACTGCGTGCGTGATCGTGAAGGTGCCGTGTTCATCGGCGGCGTGATGGAGCACATCGAGCAAGCCGGCGTGCACAGCGGTGACTCCGCCTGCTCGCTGCCGCCTTACTATCTCAAGCCCGAGACCGTGGCCGAGATCAAGCGCCAGACCGCGGCCATGGCCGAAGGCCTGAATGTGGTCGGCCTGATGAATGTGCAGTTCGCCATTCAGGAGCGTGACGGCAAGGACGTGATCTACGTGCTGGAAGTGAACCCCCGCGCCTCGCGTACCGTGCCTTTCGTCTCCAAGGCCACGGGCATCCAGCTGGCCAAGGTGGCCGCACGCTGCATGGTGGGCGACACGCTGGCCGAGCAGGGCATCACCAAGGAAGTGACTCCGCCTTACTTCAGCGTCAAGGAAGCCGTGTTCCCGTTCGTGAAGTTCCCCGGCGTGGACACGATTCTCGGCCCCGAGATGAAGTCCACCGGCGAAGTCATGGGTGTGGGCAAGACCTTTGGCGAGGCCTTTGTGAAGAGCCAGATGGGCGCCGGCGTCAAGCTGCCGACCGAAGGCAAGATCTTCCTGTCCGTGAAGAACGCCGACAAGCCGCGCATGGTCGCGGTGGCCAAGGAGCTGGTCGCCATGGGCTTCACGCTCTGCGCCACCCGCGGCTCGGCCGCGGCTCTGGAAGCCGCCGGCATCTTGGTGCAGGCCGTCAACAAGGTGGCCGAAGGCCGTCCGCATATCGTGGACATGATCAAGAACGGCGAAATCGCCATGGTCATCAACACCGTGGAAGACCGCCGCAATGCGATCGCCGACTCCCGCGCCATCCGTACCAGCGCTTTGCTGGCACGGGTGACCACCTTCACCACCATCTTCGGTGCTGAAGCCGCGGTGGACGGCATGAAGGCCATGCGCAGCAACCTGGATGTGTACTCGGTTCAAGAGCTGCACGCCATGCTGCAGAGCGCTTAAAAGGCACAAACCGGCACTGCCCGACAGGGCTGCCGGGTTTTACCGGGTTGGTGCCGCGGCAAACGCGGCATAATGAACGGTAATGAATTTCAACCGCCGCGCGGCAACGTGCGGCGGTTTGCTTTTGGGGCACAGGCCCCTGCTTGACTTTGTCGGGCAAGTCTGTGCGAGAAGTGCCGTGCGCTGCGCGGCGTTTGCTGAAATTGGAGACTTGACCATGGCCACCATCCCCATCACCACGCGCGGAGCGGAAAAGCTCAAGACGGAGCTGCAGCGTCTGAAGACCGTGGAGCGTCCCGCCGTCATTCAAGCCATTGCCGAGGCGCGTGCCCAGGGCGATCTGAGCGAAAACGCCGAGTACGAGTCCGCCAAGGAGCATCAGGGCTTCGTCGAAGGCCGTATTGCCGAGATCGAAAGCAAGCTCTCGGCAGCGCAGGTCATTGATCCCTCGGTGCTGGATGCCGGCGGCCGCGTGGTGTTCGGCGCCACCGTGGATCTGGAAGACGAAGACAGCGGCGCGGCCGTGACCTACCAGATCGTGGGCGAAGACGAGGCCGATCTCAAGCATGGCCTGATCAATGTGTCCAGCCCCATTGCCCGTGCGCTGATCGGCAAGGAAGAGGGCGATACGGCCGTGGTGCAGGCACCGGGCGGCGAGCGTCGCTATGAGGTGGTGGGCGTTAAGTACATTTGATCCCCCTGAGGCGCTGCGCGCCTTCCCCCGAAAGGGACGACGCCTTCGCCGCAAGGCGGCTCTTGCTTGATGTCTCTTGCATGGGCCGCGCGGATTTCACAGGTCACCATGTTTGAACGCTTGCCATTCTTTTTTGCTGCTCTGTGGTGGGGCAGTCTGAGCGCCATTGGCTTCATGGCCGTGCCCATGCTGTTTGCCAATCTGCCGACTCCGGCGCTGGCCGGCTATATGGCGGCCAAGCTGTTCGCGGCTCAGACCTGGGTTTCCATAGCATGCTGCGCCATGCTGCTGGTGCTTTCAAAAAGAAGGCAGGCGGAAAAGATTGAGGAATGGGCGCAAGCTGCTATCGGTTTTGTGATCGCCGGCATGTTGCTGGCGCTGCTGGTGCAATACGGCGTGTCGCCCAAAATCGTGGCGCGCGAGAACCTCAAGCTCTGGCACGACGTGGGCACGGCCATGTATGCGCTGCAGTGGGGCTGTGCCGCGGTGGTGCTGTGGCGTCTTGCCGGCAGCCGCAAGCCGGCTTGATCCAGGCCAAGCCTGGTGCTGGGGCAGGGAGTAAACTGCCGAAGCCATGGAATCTCAAATCGTAAAAATTGACGCGACCGACTGGAGCAATGTCCAGGGGCGCGATGAGTGGACGGCCGCTGTCGAAGCCGGCAAGGTCCTGTATTTCCCCCGTCTGACCTTTGAGCTGACCGAGCAGGAAAAGACGCTGCTGCGTCCCGATGTGCGCGATCCCAAGACGCGCAACATCAGCCTGAATGTGGACGGCTCCATCAAAGGGGTGGCTGGCGACGAGGCCGCACAAAAGCAGGTCGCGGCCATGGTGGGACGCTTTCGCGATCAGGCCACGGCGTTGATCAGCGGCCTGTTCCCCAACTACATGCCGGTCGTGCGCATGGCGCCCACCAGCTATCGTCCGTCCCAGGTGGAAACGCGCGCCCAGTCCTGGCGCGCCGACGACAAGCGCATGCATGTGGACGCCTTCCCCTCGCGTCCCAACTATGGCGAGCGGATTTTGCGCGTGTTCACCAACGTGAATCCCGACGGTCAGCCGCGCGTCTGGCGCGTGGGCGAGCCGTTCGAGGATGTGGCCCGGAAGTTCGTGCCTCGCGCCAAGCCCTATAGCGCCTGGCAGGCCAAGGCGCTGGAGCTGCTGCATGTGACCAAGTCCTTGCGCAGCGAATACGACCATCTGATGCTGCAGCTGCACGATGGCATGAAGGGAGATATGGACTATCAGCAGAATGCGCCGCAGGAGACCGTGCCGTTCGCGGCCGGGTCTACCTGGGTGTGTTTTTCCGACCAGGCCGTGCATGCGGTCATGGCCGGGCAGTACATGCTGGAGCAGACGCTGTTCCTGCCGCCCGGCAGCGAGTACAACCCCGAGGCCAGCCCGTTGTCCATACTCACGCGCATGAAAGGTCATGCGCTGGTGGATGCGCACCGCTGATGGCCTGAAATCCCCTGCCGGATGAAAAAAAGGCGTTGCACCTTGCGGGCAACGCCTTTGGTTTTGCTGGGCTGAATCAGCCCCAGGCCTTCTCGATCCACCGGGCCGGCTCGATGTGGCGAAAGCGCTTGTTGCGCCGGCCCTCCAGGGCATCGGGCGGATTGACCTCGCCGTGGAAGATCACGATGCGCGCATCGGCCGGCGGCACGGGCTCCTTCCAGTAATTGCTGGGCCAGGTGGGGATGCAGTAATACTTGAAGCTCGGGCACCAGGCGGCCGGCCAGTACTGCAGCTTGCCCTGCTTGTGCAGGAAATGCGACAGGTATTCCTGCTCGTTGCGATACTGGCCGCGCAGGGCTTCGGTATTGGCGCGGAAATGCTCGAGCACATCGGCATGCGCGCCGAGCTGAAAGCGGTAGACCGAAGAGTTGCCCACGATGCGCTCGCCAAAACGCCAGAAGCGAGGGTAGTCGTGGATGATGCGGAAGTCGCCGGGCAGGGTGAAGAAATCATCGAGGCTGCCCACGATCACCACATCCAGATCCAGGAACAGAGCCTGACCCTGGAGCCCATGCAGGTCGCGCTCGAAGGTGGTGAGCTTCTTCCAGGCGCCGTCGCGCTGGCCGGGTGCCAGGTGGATGTTCAGATCGGGAATCGGAAAGCATTCCACCTCGGGGCGAATCCCCTCCGTGCTGTCGGTCAGGCAAACAAAGCGAAAATCTCCGCTGAGGTGGCGCCTTACCATGGCATAGAGTCGATTGACGTACTCCGGGCCGTACTTGGTGCCCCATTTCATGCAGAGAATATGGCGTTGCTGCGGTGTGGTCTGAACCATGGATAAGCGGTCTCAGCGAAGAGAAAATGACGAACGGCTGGCCGGTGCGGCTCAGTCCTGGCGGCCTTTTTTGACCGACTTCTGCTTGGGCTTGGCGCGTTTGATGGTGCCGCCGGCCGTCAGGCGCTGGTTGCCCAGCACGCGCAGCTGCTTGACCTCGGGCTTCTGGCCGGCGCGGCCGAACTTGAGCACCTTGATATCGCGCGGACCGGGCTTGCGGTCCTCGTCATGCTGCTTTTCCTTTTCGGGCATGGGGCGCCACAGCACCAGCAGCTTGCCGATGTGCTGAATCGGGGCGGCATTGAGCTCGTCGCACAGCTGTTGGTAGATCTGTTCGCGGCCTGTGCGGTCATCGCTGAAAACACGGACCTTGATCAGACCATGGGCATTGAGTGCGGCGTCCACTTCCTTCTGGACGGCGGCGGTCAGACCATCACCACCGATGAGAACCACGGGGTCCAGATGGTGGGCTTCGGCGCGGTGTTCCCGGCGCTCTGCGGGAGTTAATTCAATTTGGGGCATCCCCGTATTATCAAGGCTGCGAGAATTCAGGCATGAAAACGAAAACCAAAAGCAAGAAGGTCAATAAGAATTGGCTGCACGATCACATCAATGATCCGTATGTGAAAGCCGCTCAGAAGGACGGTTATCGTGCGCGCGCGGCCTACAAGCTCAAGGAAATAGATGAGTCGCTCAAGCTGATCCAGCCCGGGCATACCGTGGTGGACCTCGGTTGCGCGCCGGGAGCCTGGAGCCAGTATGTACGCCGGCGCCTCTCGCCCAGCGGCGCTGCGGTGGGCGCGCTCAACGGCCGCATCATCTCTCTGGATCTGCTGCCTATGGAGCCCATCGAGGGCGTGCATTACATCCAGGGCGACTTCCGTGAAGAGTCGGTGCTGGCTCAGCTCGAGGAGGCCATGGGCGGGGGCAAGGCCGATGTGGTGGTCTCCGACATGGCGCCTAACCTCTCCGGCCATGCCTCAACCGATGCCGCGCGCGTCGCCGTACTCATCGAGATGGCGGTGGACTTTGCCGTGCACAACATGAAGCCCGAAGGTGCTTTGGTGGTCAAGCTGTTCCACGGCAGTGGCTACAACGAACTGGTGGACCTTTTCAAGCAGACTTTCAAGGTGGTCAAACCCGTCAAGCCCAAGGCCTCGCGCGACAGGTCGGCAGAGACCTTCCTGGTCGGCATGGGGCTCAAGCACCCTGCATGAGAAACAATGCGGCATCGGCGCTGCATTGACCCCATGGAGCGCTGCAGCAAACTCCTGCAGTCTATGGTGGAAATATTAGGAAAAACATGGGTTTAGCGCTGTTCTTCGGCAAACCCGCATTCCTTCTATGGCCGCTATAGGGGGAAATAGACGGCTTGAATGCTTGAAACACCTAAAATGAACCTCAACTAGGTTCGGAGACCCTCCGGGCCTTACGTCTGAATATTCCTTTGGAGCCCCGCTTGAACAATCAGTGGTTTTCAAAAATCGCCGTCTGGCTGGTCATCGCCATGGTGCTGTTTACGGTGTTCAAACAGTTTGACACCCGCGGTGCCGGCGGTGCCACCCATGTTGGCTACTCGGAGTTCCTGGAGCAGGTGCGCAGCAATCGCATCAAGAGCGCAACCATCCAGGACGGTGCTGGTGGCACCGAGATCCTTGCCACAACCACCGACGACCGCAAGGTCCGCACGACTGCGACCTATCTGGACCGCGGTCTGGTGGGCGACCTGATCAACTACAACGTCAAGTTCGACGTCAAGCCGCGCGAAGAAGGCTCGCTGCTCATGACTTTGCTAGTGAGCTGGGGGCCAATGCTGCTGCTGATCGGAGTCTGGGTCTATTTCATGCGGCAGATGCAGGGCGGAGGCAAGGGCGGAGCTTTCAGCTTCGGCAAGTCCAAGGCGCGCATGCTGGACGAGAACAACAACACTGTTACTTTTGCTGACGTGGCCGGTTGCGACGAGGCCAAGGAAGAGGTCAAGGAGGTCGTCGACTTCCTCAAGGATCCCAATAAATTCCAGAAGCTCGGCGGCCGCATTCCGCGCGGCCTGCTGCTGGTCGGCCCTCCGGGCACCGGCAAGACGCTGCTGGCCAAGTCCATTGCGGGCGAAGCCAAGGTGCCGTTCTTCAGTATCTCGGGCTCCGACTTCGTGGAGATGTTCGTCGGCGTGGGTGCAGCCCGCGTACGCGACATGTTCGAGAACGCTAAGAAGAATGCCCCCTGCATCATCTTCATCGATGAAATCGATGCCGTGGGCCGTCAGCGTGGTGCGGGCCTGGGCGGCGGCAATGACGAGCGCGAGCAGACCCTGAACCAGATGCTGGTGGAGATGGACGGCTTCGAGACCAACCTCGGCGTGATCGTCGTGGCTGCCACCAACCGTCCCGACATTCTGGATGCGGCCCTGCTGCGCCCTGGCCGCTTCGACCGTCAGGTGTATGTGACCCTGCCCGACATCCGCGGCCGCGAGCAGATCCTGAACGTGCATATGCGCAAGATTCCGGTCGGCCAGGACGTGAATCCCGCCATCATCGCGCGCGGCACGCCCGGCATGTCGGGCGCCGATCTGGCCAATCTCTGCAATGAAGCCGCTCTGATGGCTGCGCGCCGCAATGCGCGCACCGTGGAGATGCAGGACTTCGAGAAGGCCAAGGACAAGATCATCATGGGCCCCGAGCGCAAGACCATGGTCATGCCCGAGGAAGAGCGCCGCAACACCGCCTACCACGAGGCTGGCCATGCGCTGATCGGCAAGCTGCTGCCCAAGTGCGATCCTGTGCACAAGGTCACCATCATCCCGCGCGGCCGTGCGCTGGGGGTGACCATGAGCCTGCCCGAGAAGGACCGCTATTCCTATGACAAGGAATACATGCTCAACCAGATCGCGATGCTGTTTGGCGGCCGTATTGCCGAGGAAGTCTTCATGAACCAGATGACCACTGGTGCTTCGAATGACTTCGAGCGTGCGACCGCCATCGCCCGCGACATGGTCACTCGCTACGGCATGACCGATGCGCTGGGCCCCATGGTTTACGCGGAGCAGGAAGGCGAGCCTTTCCTGGGTCGCTCCATGAGCAAGACCAACAACATCAGCGAAGAGACCATGCAGAAGGTCGATTCCGAAGTGCGCCGCATCATCGATGAGCAATACCATCTGGCGCGCAAGCTGATCGAGGACAACGCCGACAAGATGCATGCCATGGCCAAGGCCATGCTCGAATGGGAAACCATCGATGCCGAGCAGCTTGACGACATCATGGCCGGCAAGCAGCCGCGTCCTCCCAAGGACTGGACGCCGCGCAACCCGCCCTCATCGGACGGCGGCAACTCGTCGGGTGGAACACCGGCATCCAATGCCGAGCCGTCGCCCACCACGGCTTAAGAGATAAGCCCTCCACAAAAGGTCCTTCGGGGCCTTTTGTTTTTGCCTCACCTCACACATTGGAGTTCAGATGTCACCACAGTGGCAAACCTCGCGTTTTCTGTTGCAGCTCGCTAGGCCTCTGGTCATGGGGATCGTGAATGTCACCCCGGACTCCTTCTCCGACGGCGGCCGGCATGCAAGCGTTTCCCTGGCCATGAAGCATGCCGAGTTGCTCTTGCGGCAGGGCGCGCATATTCTGGACATCGGGGGCGAGTCCACACGTCCGGGTTCGCCAGCCGTGTCCCTGGAGGAGGAGTTGGACCGAGTCCTGCCGATGCTGGCCGAGGCCGTCAAGCTGCAGGTGCCGATATCCGTCGACACCTACAAGCCCGAGGTCATGCGGGCCGCGCTTGATCTGGGTGCGGACATCATCAATGACGTCTGGGCTCTGCGTCAGCCTGGGGCGCAACAGGCGGTGGCGGCTCACTCCAGCTGCGGTGTGTGCCTGATGCACATGCATCAGACCCCTCAGAACATGCATCTGAATCACATGTCGGGTGATGCCGTGGCGGAGGTCAGGGAGTTCCTGTCCCGGGTCACCAAGCCTTTGCTGGAAGCCGGGGTCGCGCGCGAGCGCATCGTCTGGGATTACGGCATAGGCTTTGGCAAAAGCGTGGCACAAAATTTTGCCTTGCTTGCACATCAGCAGGCTTTGCTGGAACTAGACTTTCCGCTTCTGGCGGGCTGGTCGCGCAAGGGATCGTTGGGAACGGTTTCGGGCCTGCCGGTCGAGCAGCGCCTGATTCCGAGTGTGGCGGCAGCATTGCTGGCTGTGGAGCGCGGAGCGCGCATTGTGCGGGTGCACGATGTGAAGGAGACGGTAGAGGCCCTGTCCGTCTGGCAGGCCATGCAGGATGCGCTAGCTTGAAACCTGCGTCGACGCGAGAGGCGTTGCAAGCAAGAAAAAGGAAACGAGGAACTATGGCACGTCAATATTTCGGCACCGACGGTATTCGTGGCACGGTCGGAAAATCCCCCATCACGCCGGATTTCGCGCTACGTCTGGCGCATGCGGTCGGACGCGTGCTGCGTCGCACCCAAGAGCGTCCTCTGGTGCTGATTGGCAAGGACACCCGTATTTCGGGCTATATGCTGGAGAGCGCGCTGGAGTCGGGTTTCAACTCGGCGGGCGTCGATGTGATGCTGCTGGGCCCTTTGCCCACCCCCGGCGTCGCCTATCTGACGCGCGCCCAGCGCGCCAGCCTGGGCGTGGTCATCAGCGCCAGCCACAATCCCTTCTACGACAACGGCATCAAGTTCTTCAGTGCCCAGGGCACCAAGCTGCCGGACTCCTGGGAAGAGGATGTGGAAGCCGCCCTCCAGGAAGATCCGGTCTGGGTGGACTCGGCGAGCCTGGGCAAGGCCAGCCGTCTGGGGGATGCCGCGGGCCGCTATATCGAGTTCTGCAAAAGCACTTTCGATCACAAGCTCTCGCTGCGCGGGCTCAAGATCGTGGTGGATGCGGCCCATGGCGCCGCCTATCAGATTGCGCCCAAGGTCTTTCATGAGCTGGGCGCCAATGTCGTGGCCATCGGCTGTGCGCCCGATGGCCTGAACATCAACGAGGGAGTGGGCGCTACCCATCCCCAGGCGCTGGTGCAGGCCGTGCGTGCCCATGATGCCGACTTCGGCGTGGCTCTCGATGGCGATGCGGACCGGCTGCAGCTGGTCGATACCCAGGGGCGTTTGTTCAACGGCGATGAGCTGCTGTATCTGATGGCCGCCGACCGCCTGGTACGTGGCGAGGCCGTGCCCGGCGTGGCCGGCACCTTGATGACCAATATGGCCGTGGAGCAGGCGCTCAAGGCCCAGGGCGTAGGTTTTGTGCGTGCCAAGGTCGGGGACCGCTATGTGCTGGAGGCCCTGAACGCCAATGGCTGGCAGCTGGGCGGGGAAAGCTCGGGGCATCTGCTGGCGCTGGACAAGCACACCACCGGCGACGGCCTGGTGAGTGCCTTGCAGGTGTTGCAGGCCTGTGTACATTCCGGCAAAACCGTGGCTCAATGGCTGGAAGATGTGCAGCTGTTTCCCCAGGTCATGATCAATGTGCGTTTGCAGCCGGGGCAGGACTGGAAGAGCAATATACAGCTGCCCAAGGAGCAGGCCGAGGTCGAGAAAATGCTCGGTGACAGTGGGCGCGTACTGATACGTGCCAGCGGCACCGAGCCTTTGCTGCGCGTCATGGTTGAGGCCAGGGATGCGGGCCAAGCCAGCAACTGTGCTGAACGTCTTGCTCAGGTTGTGAGAGCGGGTTGAGTATGTAAGAGATAGTCACAAACGCTGCGGGTTGTCATTAAAAAGTCATGAAACAGTCATAAACGGTGGGCAGACTGTGGCACAAAGCCCTTAGGGCGTTCCAAGGCTCTGCAGGCCTTTGTTGACATGTCTCAAACCGTTTCCGGTACTGTTTCTTCATCCGACGTTTCTCAGGCAGGGGAGGCCACAGCCCCGATGAACACTGCAAGCGCTGCATCCGCCATGACGCCTCGCGACGCGGGGCCGGCATCCCTGGGGCTGGCCCATGATCCGGGTGCCGATGTCAAAGTGACTGTGAAGGGGGGCTCTGTGCAAGCCAGGCCGGGCATCCATCAGGTGCAGACGACTGCGGCCGTCGCTGGGACTGCCAGGCCGGCTCTGAAAACCCCGCGTCGCCGCAGCACCGCGGCCAAGCCCGAGGCGGTCGTGCCGCCGCCCGCCGAGCCGCAGCTGGAGTTTCTCGATCGCGATCACAGCATTCTGGCCTTCAACGAACGGGTGCTGAACTGGGCGGAGCGTGAAGATGTGCCGCTGCTCGAGCGCCTGCGCTATCTGTGCATCGTCTCCTCCAATCTGGACGAGTGGTTCGAGGTGCGCAGCGCGCCCCATGTCTCCGCCGCCAAGGCCGGGGATGAAAGCGGGCTGTACACGCGCAGCAGCTTTGCATCGCTGATGACCAAGGCGCATGGCCTGGTGGCCCAGCAGTATCAGCTCTACAACCAGTCCATCATTCCCGCGTTTGCAAAGCACTCGATCCGCCTGATCTCGCATGGCGAGCGCAGCGCCGCGCAGCGCAAATGGGTGCGTGAATATTTTCTGCGCGAGGTGCAGCCGCTGCTCATGCCCGTGGGCCTGGATCCTTCGCACCCCTTCCCGCAGGTGGCCAACAAGGCCCTGAACTTCATCGTGCGCCTCAACGGCGTCGATGCCTTCGGCCGCGCCAACGAGGTGGCCATTGTCAAGGTGCCGCGCGCCCTGCCGCGGCTGATTCGCCTGCCCGAAAAAATCTCGGGCAAGCAGCGCCTGTTCGTCAGCATCTCCAGCGTGGTGCGAGCTCATCTGGCGGAGCTGTTCCCGGAGCGGGAAGTGGCCGAATTTTCCCAGTTCCGCGTCACCCGCAACTCGGATCTGGCCGTGGACGAGGACGATCTCGTCGATCTGCGCATGGCCTTGCGCCAAGGCCTGCATCACCGCCACTATGGCCAGGCGGTGCGGCTGGAGGTTTCCTCCTCTTGCTCGCCCATGCTCTCGAATCTGCTGCTGGAGCAATACGGCCTGCCGGCCGAGTCCCTGTTCCGCGTCAAAGGTCCGGTGAACCTGGTGCGCCAGATGCAGCTCGTGGATCTGGTGGACGATCCGGCGCTGCTGTTCCCCACCTGGAAGCCCGTCTGGCCCACGCAGCTGGTGCCGGGCCGCTCCGTGATGGCGCAGATGCGCAAGGGCGACATCATCATCCATCAGCCTTTCGAGAGCTTTGACGGGGTGCTGGAGCTGCTGCGCGAGGCCGTGAACGACCCGCAGGTGCTGGCCATCAAGCAGACCATTTACCGCACCGGGTCGGACTCCGAGATCATGAGCCTGCTGGCCGAGGCCGTGAGCCGCGGCAAGGAGGTGCTGGCCGTGCTGGAGCTCAAGGCTCGCTTCGACGAGGAAGCCAATATCAACTGGGCCGAGAAGCTGGAGTCGCTGGGCGTGCAGGTGGTGTATGGCGTGGTCGGTCTCAAGACCCATGCCAAGATGCTGCTGATCACCAGGCGCGAGAAGCGCAACAACCAGCTCAAGCGTTATGCGCATCTGTCCACCGGCAACTACAACGTGCGCAGCGCGCGCCTGTACACCGACATCAGCCATCTGACCTGCGATGACGACATCACGGCGGACATGGATGCGGTGTTCCGCCACCTCTCCAGTCACAACACCATGCCCAGGCTGCAGAAGCTGGTCATGGCGCCGTTCCATCTGCAGAGCCGCATGCTGGAGCTGATCGCCGCGGTGGGCGCTGCTGCGGCCAGGGGCGAGCGCGCGCGCATGGTGATCAAGATGAATGCGCTGACCGACGAGCCGCTGATGCGCGCCCTGGTGGACGCGGGACGCAAGGGCGCACAGATCGACCTCATCGTGCGCGGCGCCTGCATGCTGCCGGCGCAGCGCCCGGGCTTTACCGACAATATCCGGGTGCGCTCCATCATCGGCCGCTTTCTCGAGCATTCGCGCGTGTTCTACTTTGCCTGGGGCAAGGAGGAGGAGCTGCTGCTGTCCAGCGCGGACTGGATGAGTCGCAATATGATGCGCCGCGTGGAGCTGGCCTGGCCCGTGCTGGACAAGAAGCTGCGCCAGCGCGTGATCGACGAATGCCTGGTGGGCTATCTGGGCGACGACCGCGACGCCTGGACGCTGGAGGCCACGGGCCTCTACCAGAAGCCGGCCCACCCTCAGGACGGCCGGGGCGTGCAGCTGGCGCTGATGGAGCGCTATGCGGCCGTGCAATGACCGCTACTGCTTGAGGAGTGCACAGCGCTGAATAATCATCAAATTTCTGAGGAAACCCTTGAAATTTGAGATCTGGCAGGCGCAGCCTGCTCATGTTTTATGAGTGGTGGCCGTGAACGCTTGTGAATGTAAAAGGGACCGCTTGCGGTCCCTTTTTTCGTCTGTTTTCGGCACTGTGGCTTAGCGCAGCTGTAGTCTGAGGCTCCAGGGGGTCTTGCTCCAGGCCATGGATTCCTCCTCCAGCAGCCGGGCCGATTGCGGGTAGGCCAGCATCCAGCCCGTCGGGGTGACAAGCCTGCATTCCATGCCCGAGCGCTTGAAATGAATGCCTTGCATCTCCGGGTCGCGGCGCGTGTGGCATAGCTGCACGGCCAGGCGCAGCGCCATCAGGGGTAGGGCTAGCTCGGGGTCGTCGATGGCTTCTTCGAGCTTGCGCAGCTTGCCTTCGTGGCCCAGCACCAGTTGGGTGATGCGCTGGCGCAGCGCGGGCTCCCAGGTGGCCAGGCCGCAATGCTCGGTGATATAGGCGCCATGGCGGTGGTAGTTGTTCAGTGCCACGCGCATGCCCACCTCGTGCAGCTGCGCGGCAATGCCCAGGGCCTGGGTGGTTGCGGGCGAGCTGGCTTCGGAGCGAATCTGCTGCCAGAGCTCGGTGGCAACGCGGCCCACGCGCCTGGCATGCTCTATGTCCACGCCGAAGTCCTGCTGCAGGGCGTGGATTTCCGCGGCCTCCTTGTCGGCCGGCGGCTCATGGTCCAGCAGGTCGTGCAGCGCGCCCTGGCGCAGTGCGCCCTGAGCGACTTCCAGCTCGGTGATGTCCAGCAGCTCCACGACGGCCAGCATCACGCTGATGCCGCCCGCCACCACGGGGCGGCGGTCTTCCTTGAGGCCGGGCATGCGCAGCTTGTCGATATGACCCACGCTCAGCAGCTGTTCATAGAGATGGCGCAGCTTGGCCAGCGTGATGACCCTGCCGTCCAGGCCCTGGGCAGTCAGCGCATCGCCCACGGCGTTGGCGGTGCCCGAGGAGGCATAGGCGCAATCCCAGGCCGTGCCCGGGTAGGCGAACTGGGCCTGGGACAGGGTCTGCTTGGCGGCGGCGATGGCCGCGGCAAAGCTGGACTTGTTCAGCACGCCGTGGGCGAAGAAGCGACTGCTCCAGGAGACGCTGCCCAGCGTGAACGATGCGACCTGCAGGGCCTGGCTGTGCTGGCCGATGATGATTTCCGTGGAGCGCCCGCCAATGTCTATGACTAGGCGGCGCTGCTGGCTGGGCGGCAGGGAGCTGGAGACGCCGCGGTAGATGAGGCGCGCCTCCTCTTCGCCGGAGATGATCTCGATGGGGAAACCCAGCAGCTCGCTGCCGCGGCTGACAAATTCGTCGGCATTGCGGGCCTCACGCAGGGTCTGGGTGGCCACGGCGCGCACATGGTCATGGGCAAAGCCCGTCAGGCGTTCGCCAAAGCGGGCCAGGCATTCCCAGCCGCGCTGCATGGCATCCCTGGACAGCTCGTGCCGGTTGTTGAGGCCATTGCCCTGACGTACGGTGTCCTTGAGGTATTCCACGCGCTCTATGCGCTGGTGTGAGCCTACGCGCCCGATTTCCAGACGGAAGCTGTTGGAGCCAAGGTCGACGGCGGCGAGCAAAGATTCGGGGGCCATGAAAAAAGCAGTGCGGTGTTTTGCAAAAAGGTGCGAAGCCTCATGGCTGCGCTGCAGGCATCGCAATATGCAGCACGTCTGCAGTTACAGATGTGAGGGCCTGGGGTGCAACCTCGGCCTGCTCAGGTATTTTCCCCGCATCCGGCGGCGGGGCCAAGTTTCGCTGGGCAAATCAGTCTGGAGACCCGATGTGTCCGCAGTATGACGCCAAACCGGCTGCGTATTTCAATCCCGAATGACTGAAATGTTTATGTCACGACGCTGTCATAAATGGTTTTTACAGTCCAGCCATCGAATCTTTCAACCCTAAGAGGTCGTTTCATGAAGTTGTCCTTGATTCACGTTCTGGTGGCTGGTGCCTTGTCTGCAGGGGGCCTGGGCCAGGCCCTGGCGGACCAGGAGGCTACAGGCGCTGGCGCGAGCTTCCCGGCTCCTTTGTATTCCAAGTGGGCTGCCGACTACCACAAGGCCACCGGCGTCAAGATCAACTACCAGTCCGTGGGCTCCAGCGCCGGCATCAAGCAGATCGACGCCAAGACCGTGGACTTCGGTGCCTCGGATGCGCCTCTGAAGGATGACGAACTGGCCAAGAAGGGCCTGGTGCAGTTCCCCACCGTGATCGGCGGCATCGTGCCCGTAGTCAACATCAAGGGCATCGCTCCCGGCCAGCTCAAGCTCAGCGGCCAGGTGCTGGGCGACATCTACCTGGGCAAGATCGCCAAGTGGAACGATCCCGCCATCGTGGCTCTGAACCCCGGCGTGGCCCTGCCCGATGCCGCCATCGCTCCCGTGCGCCGTGCCGACGGCTCGGGCACCACCTTCGGTTTCACCAACTACCTGTCCAAGGTCAACACCGAGTGGAAGGATAAGGTCGGTGAAGGCACGGCTGTGAACTGGCCCACGGGTGCCGGCGGCAAGGGCAACGAAGGCGTGGCCGCTTTCGTGGGCCGTCTGCCCAACTCCATCGGCTATGTGGAATACGCCTATGTCAAGCAGAACAAGCTGACCTATACCCAGCTGCAGAACAAGGACGGCAGCTTCGTCTCTCCCGATGACGAGACCTTCAAGGCTGCAGCAGCCGGCGCCGACTGGGCCAAGAGCTTCTACCAGATCCTGACCAACCAGCCCGGCAAGAATGCCTGGCCCATCACCTCAGCGACCTTCATCCTGATGCACAAGTCCCAGGACAAGCCGGTTCAGGCCGCCACCTCGCTGAAGTTCTTCGAGTGGGCCTACAAGAACGGCGACAAGACCGCCGCCGATCTGGACTATGTGCCCATGCCCGATTCCGTGAAGAACACGATCTACAAGTCCTGGAGCCATATCAAGGATACTTCCGGCAAGACCCTGGTCCAGTAAACAGTGAGTAGCGCGGCGCCGTACCGGTCGGCGCCTGCGCTGCCTCTTTCAACCCTTTGCGAATAAAGGCGCTTCACGTGTCCACTACGTCGCCCTCAAGCTCACTGGCTGCCATGTCCAAGCCGGAATCAGCTCAGCAACGCACCCCCTCTCCGCCACGCGCGCCGATGATCTCAGGCCGCATGGCGGATCGTTTGTTTGGCGCTCTGGCCCGCCTGGCCGCAGTCCTGACCCTGGTGCTGCTGCTGGCCATCATGATTTCCCTGCTGTTTGGCGCCTGGCCCGCGATCCATGAATACGGCCTGGGCTTTCTGACCAGCAGTGTCTGGGACCCGGTACAGAATCGCTACGGCGGCCTGGTCATGATCTACGGCACGCTGGCCACCTCCGCCATTGCGCTGCTCATCGCCGTGCCCGTGAGCTTCGGCATCGCGCTGTTCCTGACCGAACTCTCGCCGACCTGGCTCAAGCGCCCGCTGGGTACGGCCGTGGAACTGCTGGCGGCGGTTCCTTCCATCGTCTACGGCATGTGGGGCCTGATGGTGTTCGGCCCCGTGCTGGCCACCTATGTGCAGCAGCCGCTGCAGAAGCTGCTGTCGGGCGTGCCTTATCTGGGCGCATTCGTGTCCGGCCCGCCCGTGGGCATAGGCATTCTGTCGGCCGGCATCATCCTGGCCATCATGATCATCCCCTTCATCGCCTCGGTGATGCGCGATGTGTTCGAAGTCACGCCCGCGCTGCTCAAGGAGTCGGCCTACGGCCTGGGCTCCACCACCTGGGAAGTGGTCTGGAAAGTGGTGCTGCCCTATACCAAGACCGGTGTGCTCGGCGGCGTCATGCTGGGCCTGGGCCGTGCCCTGGGCGAGACCATGGCCGTGACCTTTGTGATCGGCAATATGAATCAGCTCAATTCGCTGTCCGTGTTCGAGGCCGCGAACAGCATCACCTCGGCGCTGGCCAATGAGTTTGCGGAAGCCGGCGAGGGCCTGCACCAGGCATCGCTGATCTATCTGGGTCTGGTGCTGTTCTTCATCACCTTTGTGGTGCTGGCGCTGTCCAAGCTGCTGCTCAATCGTTTGCAAAAGAATGAGGGAGCGCGTTCATGAGTTCGACCTCCGCAAAAATGATCGATGCCGCCAATCTGGCCGCCGTGCGCCAGGCCAAGTACGACCGGCGCAAGCGCCTCAACCAGCTGGCGCTGACCCTGTCCATGGCCGCCATGCTGTTCGGCGTCTTCTGGCTGATCTGGATTCTGTGGGAGACCATTCGCCAGGGCGTGGGCGGCCTGAACCTGGCGCTGTTCACGCAGATGACGCCGCCGCCCAATGAGGAGGGCGGCATCGCCAATGCCATCTGGGGCTCGCTGATGATGGTGGCCCTGGCCACCTTCGTGGGCACGCCCATAGGCGTCATGGCCGGCGTCTATCTGGCCGAGTACGACAAAAAAGGCTGGCTGGCCGCCACCACGCGCTTTGTCAACGACATCCTGCTGTCCGCGCCCTCCATCGTCATCGGCCTGTTCGTCTATACCGTGGTGGTGGTGCGCTTCAAGAGCTTCTCCGCCATGGCCGGCGTGGTGGCGCTGGCGCTGATCGTGATTCCCGTGGTCATCCGCACCACCGAGAACATGCTGCTGCTGGTGCCCGCCAGCCTGCGCGAAGCCGCCTATGCGCTGGGCACGCCCAAGTGGAAGGTCATCACCATGGTGACGCTGCGCGCGGCCCGCGCCGGCGTGATCACCGGCGTGCTGCTGGCCGTGGCGCGTATCGCGGGCGAGACGGCGCCGCTGCTGTTCACCGCGCTGAACAACCAGTTCTGGAATGCCGACCTGAGCAAGCCCATGGCCAGCTTGCCGGTCACCATCTTCAAGTTTGCGATGAGCCCGTACGAGAACTGGCAGCAACTGGCCTGGGCCGGTGTGTTTCTGATCACCGTGGCCGTGCTGGGGCTGAACATCCTGGCGCGTTTCATCACCCGCCAAAAGTAATTCGAGAGTTCAAGACCATGACTGCAACCACTGTTCCTGCCAACTCCAAGCTGGCCGTGCGCGACCTGAACTTCTACTACGGCAAGTTCCACGCGCTCAAGAACATCAATCTGGACATTCCGGAGAAAAAGGTTACGGCCTTCATCGGCCCCTCGGGCTGCGGCAAGTCCACGCTGCTGCGCACCTTCAACCGCATGTTCGAACTCTATCCCGAGCAGCGCGCCGAGGGCCAGATTCTGCTGGACGGCGAAAACCTGCTGACCTCCAAGCAGGACGTTGCGCTGATCCGCGCCAAGGTCGGCATGGTGTTCCAGAAGCCCACGCCTTTTCCCATGTCCATCTACGACAACATCGCTTTCGGCGTGAAGCTGTTCGAGAACCTCAACGCTTCCGACATGGACGATCGCGTGGAATGGGCGCTGCGCAAGGCCGCGCTGTGGAACGAGGTCAAGGACAAGCTGCAGCAAAGCGGCTCCGGCCTGTCCGGCGGCCAGCAGCAGCGCCTGTGCATTGCGCGCGGCATCGCCATCAAGCCCGAGGTGCTGCTGCTGGACGAACCCTGCTCGGCGCTGGACCCGATTTCCACGGCCAAGATCGAAGAGCTGATTGCCGAACTCAAGGACGACTACACCGTGGTCATCGTGACCCACAACATGCAGCAGGCCGCGCGCTGCAGCGACTACACGGCCTATATGTATCTGGGGGATCTGGTGGAGTTCGGCGAGACTGAGAAAATGTTCTTCAAGCCCGAGCGCAAGGAAACCGAAGACTACATCACCGGCCGTTTTGGTTAAGGACTCAGAAATGACAGAAAAACATTTGTCCACTCAGTTCGACAGCGAACTCAACCGCGTCTCCGCCCGCGTCATGGAGCTTGGCGGCCTGGTCGAGTCGCAGATCCGCAATGCCGTCTATGCGCTGACCAGCTTCAGCATCGACGCCGTGGATCAGGTAGTGACCACGGAAGACCGCGTCAATGCCATGGAGGTGGAGATCGATCAGGAGCTGTCCTCCATCATCGCCCGCCGCCAGCCCACGGCGCGCGATCTGCGCCTGCTGATCGCCTTCTCCAAGGCCACGGCCAATCTGGAGCGCATGGGCGACGAGGCCTGCAAGATGGCGCGCATGGTCAAGGCCATCATCGAAAGCGGCGCGGCCCGCTCGCTGCCCAGCGGCGAGCTGCGCGTGGCCGCCGAGATGGCTTCCGAGCTGCTGCGCAAGACGCTGGACGCTTTTGCGCGCCTGGATACCAAGGCCGCGGTCGCCATTCTCAAGGAAGACGACCTGATCGATGACGAATTCGACGGCTTTGTGCGCAAGCTCATCACCTACATGATGGAAGATCCGCGCACCATCTCGGCCAGCCTGGACCTGCTGTTCCTGGCCAAGGCGATAGAGCGCATCGGCGACCATTCCAAGAATGTGGCCGAACTCATCATCTACCTTGTCGAAGGCAAGGACGTGCGCCACCAGACCATGGCGGCCATCGAATCTGCGGTGCTGTAAGCGGGAGGCAAGCCAGGGATGAAGAAGATGCCCATGGTCCTCATCGTGGAGGACGAGCCGGCGATTGCAGAGTTGATCGCGGTCAATTTGCGGCATAACGGTTTCCAGCCCGTGTGGGCGGAAGACGGTGTTTCGGCGCAGCGCGAGCTCGATGCCGTGCTGCCCGACGTGATTTTGCTGGACTGGATGCTGCCCGGGGCCAGCGGCCTGTCGCTGGCGCGCAAATGGCGCGCCGAAGGCCGCACCCGTAGCGTGCCGATTCTCATGCTCACCGCGCGCGGCGACGAGCCCGACAAGGTGGCGGGCCTGGATGCCGGTGCGGACGACTACATCACCAAGCCGTTTTCCACGCAGGAACTGCTGGCCCGCATCCGCGCCGTGCTGCGCCGCCGTGCGCCCGAGCAGGTGCAGGACAAGGTCAGCATCGGCGAGCTGGTGCTGGACGCTGCAGCCCACCGCGTGAGCTGGCAGGGCGATCTGCTCAAGATTGGCCCCACGGAATTCAAGCTGCTCAACTACCTGATGAAGCACCCGGAGCGCGTGCACAGCCGCGCGCAGCTGCTGGACAAGGTCTGGGGCGACCATGTGTTCATCGAGGAGCGCACCGTGGACGTGCACGTCAAGCGGCTGCGCGAATCGCTGGGTGTGGCCGGTACCCTGATCGAGACCGTGCGCGGTGCGGGCTACCGCTTCAGCGCCCAGGCGCTGGCCTGAAACAACCCTTTTGCCAACCGCGGCCCGGCCGCCCAAGGCCGGGCCACCGTAAAAAACACAACAGAAAGCAAATATGGGGTGGCGCGGATTTCGTTTGTTGGCCTCTCAGATCGCTGCTGCGCTGCTGCTGTGGCTGGTGTGGTCCTATGGGCTTCACCCCGAGGCCAGTGTTACGGCCCAGTGCCTGGCAGCGCTTGTCGGGGCGCTGCTGGGCGGCTGGATCTGGTGGCTGGTGGACAGCTGGAATGGCGCGCGCCTGCTGAACTGGCTGCGCCAGTCCGAGCTTGGCGCCGTGCCCAATCTCAGCGGCATCTGGGGCGAGGCCAGCGTGCGCATGCGGCGCTGGATTCGTCAGAGCGTGCAGCAGGTGCAGCAGGGCGACCAGCGGCTCAACGACATCCTGTCCGCGCTGCAGGCCAGTCCCAACGGCGTGGTGCTGCTCGATGCCGAAGGGCATATAGAGTGGTGCAACCAGATCGCGGCACGCCAGTTCGGCTTCGATGCCACCCGCGACGTGATGCAGAGCATAGGCAATCTGGTGCGCGACCCGCAGTTCAGCGCCTATTTCGCGACCCAGGATTTCACCCACGATCTGGTCATGCAGGGCCGGGAGAGCACGCCTTCGCGCCCGGTCAAGCTCTCGGTGCAGCTCTACGGCTATGGTGAAGGGCGCAAGCTGCTGCTGGCGCGCGATGTCACGGCCCTGGAGCAGGCCGAGGCCATGCGCCGCGACTTCGTGGCCAATGTCTCGCATGAAATCCGCACGCCCCTGACCGTGCTCGCGGGCTTTGTGGAGACCCTGCAGAACCTGCCGCTGGAAGCGGATGAGCGCCGGCGCTACCTGGACCTCATGGCTCAGCAGGCCGAACGCATGCAGCATCTGGTCGAGGACCTGCTGACGCTGTCGCGCCTGGAAGGCAGCCCCTTGCCCAGCAACAACGACTGGATGTTGGTGTCGCAGCTGCTCAAGCGCTGCGAGAACGAGGCGCGCGGCCTGTCCACGGCGCTCACGCGCAAGCAGGCCAGGCCGCATGTGCTGAACTTCCCGGATGCGCAGGTGCTGGCTGAGGCCGGCGAGATCGCCGGTGCGAGTGCCGAGCTGCATAGCGCGTTTTCCAATCTGCTGGCCAATGCCATGCGCTACACGCCCGCCGGCGGTCAGATCGACGTGAGCTGGCAAAAGCTGGAGGATGGTTCGGCACGGTTTTCCGTCAGGGACTCGGGGCCGGGCATCGATCCCAAATACGTGTCGCGTCTGACGGAGCGTTTTTATCGCGTGGACCGCAGCCGCTCGCGCGACACGGGGGGGACA
The DNA here is from genome assembly GCF_041079535.1 of Comamonas guangdongensis. Taxonomy (NCBI): domain Bacteria; kingdom Pseudomonadati; phylum Pseudomonadota; class Betaproteobacteria; order Burkholderiales; family Comamonadaceae; genus Comamonas; species Comamonas guangdongensis. The sequence goes on from NZ_JBFYGN010000009.1 coordinate 131,229, forward strand.
GGACTGGGTCTGGCCATCGTCAAGCATGTGCTGCAGCGCCATGGCGCCAAGCTCAGCATCGACAGCGAACTCGGCAAGGGCTCGGAATTCGCGGTCACCTTTCCCGCAAGCCGGGTGCGCCCGGGTCAGAGCGGGGAAGCCGTGGCAAGGCCGGCCGCATCGCAGCAGGCCTGAGCCGCCGCATCACTGCTGGGGACTGCGTATCGCCCGGAACAGAATGCCGCTGAACGCGGCAGCCGTCACGAACAGGGCCGCGGCGCTGCAGACCCAGAATGGCATGGGTGTGGCCTGCCAGCCGCGCCAGGCCGGGGGCGCCTGCCATGCATAGGCCAGCCAGTAGCCCAGGCCCAGGCCGCCGCCCCATAGCAGCACGCAGTAGAGGATCAGCGGGGCCACGGTCACGCGGTAGCAGCGCAGCACGAAAATACAGTAGGTCTGCACCGCGTCGGCCAGATGGTAGGCGGCGACGCAGATCAGCAGCCAGGAGGCCAGGGGAAGCACGCTGGGTGAGTCCGTGTAGATGTCGGCGATAGGCCGGCGCGCCAGGAAAAAAACAGCTGAAACCGCAAATCCGACCAGCAGAGCCAGGCGGAAACACCTGCGGATCAGGGCCTGCGCCCGGGCCTCGTCGCCGGCGCCGCGCCAGTAGCTGACGCGCGCGCTGGTCGCAATCGCGAGGGACAGGGGAACCATATAGCCTATGGCGGCGAGATTGGCGGCGATCTGATGGCTGGCCGATGCCAGCGAGCCCTGGCGCGACACATACAGGGCCATGAGGGTGAACGAGGTCACCTCCACCAGAATGGCCAGCCCCGCGGGCACGCCCAGGCGGCAGAAATGCCCAAGCAGCTTCCAGTCCGGAGCCTCCAGCCGGTCCCAAAGCGCCAGCGGCGCATACAGATCCTGGCTGCGCACCAGCCACAAAGCCACGCCGAACACGGTGTAGTTGACCACCAGGGTGGCCAGAGCGCAGCCCGCGGCGCCCATGGGGCTCAGGCCCAGTCCGCCGAAAGTGAGCCAGATGGACAGCGGCACCTTGATCAGCAGGGAGCAAAGCTGCAGCCAGGTCACCAGCTTGGGGTGGCCCAGTGCCTGATTCAGGGCGCTGTAGATGCGAAACAGCAGGGCAGGCGGCAGACCCCAGGCCAGCACGGCCAGATAGCGCTTGACCTCATGCTGCAGCGCTTCGGGCACATCGGTCCAGCGCAGCAGGGCGTCGGGCATGAGCAGCACGGCCATGCCCAGCATGCAGGCCAGCAGGCATAGATACATGGACTGGCGCAGCGAGCGGCCTATGGCCAGCGGCTGGCCCGCGCCACGCTGCTCGGCCCACAGGGGCAGCAGAGCCTGGAAAATGCCCATGAGCGAGGCATAGACGCTCACGAAAATCGCGGAGCCTACCGACAGCGCGGCCACCGCATCGTCGGAGTAGCGGCCGGCCACGATGGTGTCGGTGGTGCCGAAGGCCATCACGGCCAGCTGGCCTGCCAGCACCGTCACCGCATGGCGGCCGATATGCTGCAGCTCACCCTTCATTGGGCGGCGTGCTTGAGCAGGATCAGAACCTCTTTCTGGCCCGTCAGGCGGGTGATGTGCGAAACCTCGGTCCAGCCCAGGCGCAGCTTGCGGTTGTGGTCGCCGGCCCAGCGGTCGGCGTCCACCAGGGCCCAGTCACACTGGCCCGGCGCGCTATGGCGCAGCAGGGCCGTGTCCACGGAGGTGTAGTAGCGCACGGCCGCGATTTGGGAACGTCCCAGGCCATAGGTCAGCAGGCAGCTGCCGACCCGGTTCTGCTGCAGCTGGGCGGCCAGCTGGTGCATCTGGAACTCATAGCTGCGCGCATGGTCCAGGGGCGCCATCCACAGGGTGGACAGCAGCAGCCAGCTCAGCGTGGCGCCGCCGGCAGGCAGTACCAGGCTCTTCCAGATGGCGGCGCGGTTGCGCGAGGTGCGCCAGACCACCAGCACAAACCAGCCGGCCGTGGCGGCCAGAGCCACGATGACAACGGGCCAGGAGATGCTGGCTTCGAACTGGGGCGCAAGCCGCGCGATATTGGCGGCGATCCTCGACGGGAAACCGGTCTGAAAAGCCAGCCACACCACCCAGATGGCGATGGCCGAGGCCGTGAAGAACAGCAGCGTGAACCAGTCGATCAGCGCGCTGATGCTGCGGCGGAAGGTGGGCAGCGCGAAAGCGGCCAGCGTGGCGACGGCCGGCAGGCCCAGCAGCAGCGCGCGGTCGGCGGGCAGGCTGCTCAGGCAGGCCACAACCGGCACCAGCGCGAACAGCAGCGCAATGCCCAGGTGGGGGTTGCGGGCGGGCTGCGCAATCTGGCGGCGCCATACCCATAGCGTCCACAAGGCCAGCGGCCAGGCGGGCCAGCAAAACCACAGCAGCAGCTGCAGCAGATCGCCCCAGTTGCCGGCAGCATCGACCAGATGCCAGACCCATTGCTGCAGTGCGGTGGTCAGTGCGGCGGCCACCACCGTGGCCGCCAGCCAGGTACCGGCCCAGAGGCGCGCCTGGCGGTGGGCGCGGCCCGGTGCATCTCCCCAGCATTGCTGGGTGAAGGCGATCAGACTGCCGCCCAGGCCGAACAGCACGGTCATGGTCGGGGCACCGCTCAGGCTCAGGCCCAGCATGCCCAGCATCAGCGCTGCTGCGGATTTTCTGGGGTGATAGGCCATGGCCGCCGCCGCAAAGAACAGCAGTGCGGTGCAGCCCAGCTGCGTGACATAGCTGGTGGTTTCGTGGGACAGCTGGGCCAGTCCCAGGCAGGCGACCAGGGCCAGCAGCGCACCATCGGCCATGGCGCGCGCGTAGTCGCCAGGCTGCGCCTCGCCGCCGAAGGCAAAAGCCACGGGCTGCGCGCCCGGGGTGCGGGCCAGGTAATAGGCGCCCCACCAAGTGGCGGCCAGCGTCAGCACCAGCAGCGCGATAAATGGCAGGCGCGCGGCCATCTCGGGGCCCAGCAGCCATCCCAGGCCCTGCAGCGATAAGGCGCCCAGCCAATAGGGCAGCAGGCCGTCCATGCTGGGTGCAAGCCCCGAAAGCTGCGGGGCCAGCCAGGAGGTGTGACCCTGGGCCAGCTCGCGCATATAGCCAAAGGCCTCCATGTCGTTGGAGCGCCAGGGGCCGCGCAGGACAAAGCCGGGCAGCACATAGGCCAGGCACAGCAACAGCAGCGCCCAGCGCGGCAGGCGGCGCACGGCGCTTTGGGCAACGATGGCAGGTGTGGGCTGGTTCACACAATCAATCCTGTGGCGGCAGACCGCAGATGCGCGGTCTGATCAAGCGGTAGCGCCGGGGATACCAGCGCATGGTGCTCCCATGATAGGAGCATTGCGCATGTCGCAGCGCGGGGCCGGAAATCGGCCATCTCCCGTGGAGCGGCAAAAGAAAAGGCAGCACGGTTGCCCGGGCTGCCTTTGCCAGCGAAGAAGCAGGAATTACTTCTTGCCGAAGCGGTTGCGGAACTTCTCCACGCGGCCACCCATGTTGTCTACCGACTTTTGCGTGCCGGTGTAGAAGGGGTGCGATTCAGAGGAGGTATCCAGCTTGAACAGGGGATATTCCTTGCCTTCGAAGGTTTCGGTTTCCTTGGTGTTCACGCAAGAACGTGTCACGAACTTGAAGCCGTTGGACAGGTCCACGAACAGAACTTCGCGGTAGTCGGGGTGAATGCCTGCTTTCATGATCTTCCTTTGGTCAACTGCGGGAGCCGCACCGGCCAGCCCGGTGTACTTTCCGCAAAAAGCTCTCGATTATTGCACACATTCGGAAAACGCTGCAGTGCCTGCCGGCACCGGGGCGCGCAATGGGCTGCTTCGGCCATGGCCTGTCGCTGTGGCCAGTGGCGTTGTTCGCGGCTGCGCGGCCATGACCCGGGTGCAACTTGATACAGCGCAAGTTTTGTGGGGATTGAATATGTGTAAACACGTATGCCCCCTAAGATGTTGCGTTATTGCCATGCAGCAAAAGAGGCAACCATGGTTGAGCACAAGGCCGAAGTTCCGTCCAGCAGCAGCCAGCAGCTTGACCAGGCTGTGCGTGCCGCGTGGGCCCGGCGGTGGATGTCGGTCTCGCCGCATTCGCAGCTGCTGGCCTGGACGGACTGGGTGTGCAATCTCGCGATCAGCCCCGGCATGCGCTCCGACCTCGCACGGCTGGCGCTGGAGGAATGGGCCCAGCTCTACCATGCGGCGCTGCAGCCGTCGGGCTCCCAGACCCACGGGATAGCGGACCGCCGTTTCAAGGACCCGGCCTGGCGGCAATGGCCGTTCAACCTCATGAGTCAGGCATTTCTAGTTCAGCAACACTGGTGGCAGGCGGCCACCCAGGGCGTGCCCGGCGTAGAGAAGCACCACGAGCGGCTGGCCGCCTTCTGGGCCAAGCAGTGGCTGGAGCTGCTTGCGCCCGGCAACTTTCTGGCCACCAACCCGGTGGTGCTGGAGCGCACCGCCAGGGAAGGGGGGCTGAATCTGCTGCGGGGTTTCCAGTATCTGATGGACGATGTGCAGGCGTTGCTCGCGCACAGGCCGCCTCCGGGCGCGGAGCCATTCCAGCCCGGCCGCGATGTGGCCGCCACGCCCGGCAAGGTGGTGCTGCGCAACCGGCTGATGGAGCTGATCCAGTACGCGCCAACCACCGGCAAGGTCCACCCCGAGCCCATCCTGATCGTGCCCGCGTGGATCATGAAGTACTACATCCTCGATCTGTCGCCGCACAACTCGCTGATCAAATATCTCGTCGATCAGGGCCACACGGTGTTCTGCATCTCCTGGAAGAACCCCGATGCCGCCGACCGCGACCTGGGCATGGACGAGTACATCGACCTGGGCTGGCGCGCCGCGCTCGATGCGGTGGTTTCCATCGTGCCGGGGCGGAGAGTGCATGCCACCGGCTATTGCCTGGGTGGCACGCTGCTGGCCATCGCGGCCGCAGCCATGGCGCGCGACGGCGATGAACGCCTGGCGTCGGTGTCGCTGTTCGCCGCACAGACCGATTTCACCGAGCCGGGCGAGCTGGCCCTCTTCATCGACCAGTCGCAGATCGGCCTGCTCGAAGCGCAGATGGCGCAAACAGGCTATCTGCGTGCCGACCAGATGGCGGGTGCGTTCCAGATGCTGCGCTCCTACGACCTGCTGTGGTCGCGCCTGGTCAATCAATACCTGCTGGGCGAGCGCGCCCCGGTGAACGATCTGATGGCCTGGAACGCCGACGCCACGCGCATGCCCGCCAGGATGCATGCGCAATACCTGCGCCGCCTGTTCCTGAACAACGATCTGAGCGAGAACCGCTATCCGGTCGACGGCCGGGCGGTATTGCTGGGCAATCTGCGTGTGCCCATTTTCTGCCTGGGCACCGTCAGCGACCATATTGCGCCCTGGCAGTCCGTGTTCAAGCTGCACCACCAGACCCCGGCTGAGATCAGCTTTCTGCTGACCAGCGGCGGCCACAACGCCGGCATTCTCAGCGAACCCGGCCACCCGCGCCGCAGCTACCAGCTGCTCACGCGTGCCGCGCATGGCCCGGACATCGGGGTGCAGCAGTGGCTGGAGAAGGCCGCGTGGCACGATGGCTCGTGGTGGCCCGCGTGGCTGGCGTGGCTCAAGGCCCGCTCCGGCGCCGCTGTGGCGCCGCCGCGCATGGGCGGCAAGCGCGGCAAGCCGCTGGAGGACGCCCCTGGCCGGTATGTACACGAGCATTGAATTCCCAATGGCTGCCCGGCCATGGTGATAAATCGGGCGGCCCGCCGGCCTCGCTGCGAGGCTCCATCACCGCACGGAGACCGAAATGAGCATCCAAGCTACTCCTCTGAATCTGTTCAAGGCCAACGCCGAGCTGCAATTGCGCATCGCCCAGCTGATGCGCGAGAACGGTCATCGCTGGCTGGCTGCCGTGCAGCAGGCCAGCGCCGAGGGCGTCAGCGAAACGGGCGCGGCGCTGGAGGGCCTGCTGCGTGCCGAGGACTGGCAGTCCCTGGCCAGCCTGCCGGCCGAGGCCTTCTGGCGCCGCTTCGAAAACCGCATGAGCGACGCCAAGAGCGTCAGCGACATCGCCATCAAGAATCAGGAGGTCTTTGCCAGCGGCCTGCAGCAGGCGCTGGATGCCTGGCAGAAAGCCGTGGCCGATGCGCTGCGCGCCGATGCCGCGCCCAATCTGCCCGCGCTGCCGCTGCAAGACATCTTCAAGCAATGGCTGGCCGCTTGGACACCCGCCACCCAGGAGCCGGCCCCGGCCGGAGCCAGGAAAGCCGCCGAGAAATAAGAGGCCAGCGCAGCGCCCGGTGACCGGCGCTGCAGGCCCGGGATGACTGCCGCGCCTGGATCGGGGCGGCCGTTGTCGCCGCGGCGAGCGCCAAAACCCGATGCATGCAAGCGCTTTTTGCTGTTGCAGAAAGCGCCGGCAGCTATTGTTTTTGAAGCTCCCCGGCAGGGGAGAGCTTGACCTTTGGAGCATGCCATGAGCAAACCCAGCCAAGCCGGTGCCGCGACCGCCTGGCCTGCCGACCCGCTGGCCTGGTGGCGCGCGGCCAGCGCCTATGCGACCGATGCGGTCCAGCGCACCGTGCTGTTCGCCGATATAGAGCGCCAGGTGGGCGACCAGTACCTTGCGCAGCGCGCATCGAAGACGCCGAACGTGCTGCACTTCGCGTCGGCCCTCGTCATGTCGGGACTGGAGCTGCCCCGGCCCGTCAACTACGGCCTGGTGCGCATTCAGCCGCCCGAGGACCAACCCAGCGACCCCGCCAAGCGCCCGTTTGTGGTGGTCGATCCGCGCGCCGGCCACGGGCCGGGCATAGGCGGCTTCAAGCCGCAAAGCGAGATCGGCGCGGCGCTCGCGGCCGGCCATCCGTGCTACTTCGTGGGCTTTCTGCCCGATCCCGTGCCCGGCCAGACCGTGGAGGACGTGATGCGTGCCGAGGCCGCCTTTCTGCGCCTCGTGGCCGAGCTGCATCCCGACAGCGAGGGCCGGCCCGCCGTCATCGGCAATTGCCAGGCGGGCTGGCAGATCTTGATGACGGCTGCGGTCTGGCCCGAGCTGTTCGGCCCCATCATCGTCGCCGGAGCGCCGCTGTCGTACTGGGCCGGCGACAACCCCATGCGCTACACGGGCGGCCTGCTGGGCGGCAGCTGGCTGACGGCGCTGGCCAGCGATCTGGGTCATGGCCGCTTCGACGGCGCCAACCTGGTGCAGAACTTCGAGCAGCTCGATCCGGCCAACACCCTGTGGAGCAAGCCATACAAGGTCTATGCGAATGCCGACACCGAGGCCGAGCGCTACATCGACTTCGAGAAATACTGGGGCGGCTATGTCTTCCTCAACGACGTGGAGATGCAGTACATCGTCGATCAGCTGTTCATAGGCAACAGGCTGTCGACCGCACAGCTGCTGACCTCGGATGGCGTGCGTATAGACCTGCGCAACATCCGCTCGCCGATTCTGGTGTTCTGCTCGTATGGCGACAACATCACGCCGCCGGCCCAGGCCCTGGGCTGGATCACCGACCTCTACGCCAGCGACGACGATGTGCGCGGCCACGACCAGACCATCATCTTCAGCACCCACGACAGCATCGGCCATCTGGGCATCTTTGTCTCGGGTGCCGTCGGCAGCAAGCAGCACCACAAGTTCGCCAGTGCTATAGAGCAGATCAATCTGCTGCCCGCGGGCATTTACCGCGCCAGCGTGGACGACGCCACGCCTCAGGAGCAGCAGCTGCTGGACGACCCCTATCTGCTGAGCGTGCGTGCCAGCGGCCTCGACGAGATACGCGCCATCGTCAAGCCCGATGCGCAGTCCGAGCGCCGCTTCGATGCCGCGGCACGCGTCTCCGAGAACAATCTGGCCCTGTACCGCAGCACCTGGCAGCCCTGGGTGCGCGCGCTGAGCACGGCGCAATCGGCATACTGGCTGCAGGCCCTGCACCCGATGCGGCTGCAGTTCGAGGCCTGGAGCAGTCTGCATCCGCTGGCGCCCCTGGTGCGCGCCTGTGCCGAATCCGTGCGCCAGCAGCGTTGGCCCGTGGATGGTGACAACCCGTTGCTGCAGCTGCAGCAGCAGTTCTCGGCCGCCATGGAGAGTTCGCTGGACCATTTTCGCGACCGGCGCGACAAGCTCTATGCGCTGTGGTTCGACATGCTTTACGGCGCGCCGTTCATGCAGGCCCTGGCCGGCCCTGCCAGTGGCGAGGCCGGCCCCGTGCGCCCGCATCCGGGTGCCACGCCAGAGCACCTGGCCCTGCTGCGCGAGCGGCTGCAGCAGATAGAGCAAAGCGTGGAGCGCGGCGGCGTGCTCGAGGCCACGCTGCGCGGCCTGCTCAGCGTGCTGGCCCAGCGCCGCAGCGTGGACGAGCGCTACTACCACCTGGCCGCACAGCTGCTGGAGCAAAGCGCGCCGGGCCGCTGGAGCCAGGCCGAGCTGCGCGCCGCCATCCGCGAGCAGGCCCTGGTGCTGATGCACTGCGGAAGTGCCGCCATCGACGCCATCCCCCGCCTGCTGCGGGACACGCCCGCCGACACCATACGCGAGGCCGCCGCGGCGATCGCGCAGATGGCGGCCATAGACGCCGGGCAGGGCGACGACGATGCCGTGGCCACCGCCTTGCAGCGGGTGCAGCTGCTGTTCGAGCAGGCCGCGGCGGCACAGCAGCCGCCGGCTCCGGCCGCGCGGCCCAAAGCCGCCCCGCGCGGCAGGAAAGGAGAGCGATGACCGAATCCACCATCGATATGCTGCATGGCCTTGCCATCGGCCAGAGTCTGCGCGTGACCGTGGCCGCGCGCGATGCGGCCTCGGGCACGCTCACGCTGCTGTGCCGCCGCGACCCGGACCAGCCTGGACTTGCGCCGCCGGCACAGATACCGGCCTTGGCACCGCAGGAGCCGCTGGATGTGGCCAGCCACCACGGCCTGGCGCGGCTGCTGGACGTCGTTGCGCTCTTGCCGCCGATGCGCGTGGGCGTGGTCCACCCCTGCGATGCCAGCAGCCTGTCCGCCGCGCTGGAGGCACAGCGGCTGGGCCTGATCGAGCCGGTGCTGATCGCGCCGCGCGCCAGGCTTGAAGCTCTTGCGGCCGAGCAGGGGCTGGCGCTGGACGGCCTGCGCATCGAAGACGTGGCCCACAGCCATGCGGCCGCCGAGCAGGGCGCCAGGCTCGCGGCCAGTGGCGAGGTCGAGGCGCTGATGAAGGGCAGCCTGCACACCGACGAGTTGATGGCCGCCGTGGTCTCGGCCAGCGCCGGGCTGCGCACCAAGCGGCGCGTAAGCCATTGCTTTGTGCTGCAGACGCCCGCCTATCCGCGGCCCTTCATCGTCACCGACGCAGCCATCAATCTCGCGCCCGATCTGCTGCAGAAGGCCGATATCGTGCGCAATGCGATCGAGCTGGCCCAGGTCATCGGTGTGGTCCGGCCCAAGGTCGCGATCCTCGCCGCCGTCGAGACGGTCAACCCCGCCATGCCCGCGACGCTGGACGCCGCCGCGCTGTGCAAGATGGCCGACCGCGGCCAGATCACGGGCGGCCTGCTCGACGGGCCGCTGGCCTTCGACAACGCCGTCTCCGCGGACGCGGCCAGAACCAAGGGCATTGCCTCGGCCGTGGCCGGTCAGGCCGATATCCTGCTGGTGCCCGATCTGGAAAGCGGCAATATGCTGGCCAAGCAGCTCATGTATCTGGGCGGCGCCAGCAGCGCGGGCATCGTGCTCGGCGCCAAGGTGCCCATCGTGCTGACCAGCCGTGCCGATTCGCGCGAATCGCGGATCGCCTCCTGTGCGATCGCGCTGCTGCTCGCGCATCGCTACCGGCAGACGCCGCCATGAAAACCATGGCTGCTGGCGCTTGATGAATAGGCGCCGGCGCAGAATCCGACTCTGAAAGGAAGGCAGATGCAGTTTTCGTTTCATGGCCGCCACCGCCTCGTTGCCGGCCGCATGCCGGCCGAGGTGCCCGCATGAGTCAGGCCCTCATCATCGTTCTGAACTGCGGCTCCTCGAGCATCAAGTTCGCCGTCTTCGCGGCCTCGGGCCAGGAGCTGCCGCGCCAGCCCTTGTGGAATGGCAAGGTCCAGGGCATAGGCGGGCCCGGTCCCGATTTCGGCGAAACCGGGGTCCAGCCCTTTGCCATCGAACTGGGGGTAGAGCATCCTTACCGCGATGCGCTGCGCATCATCCGCGAGCGCCTGCTGGCGCGGCTTGAGGGCCGGGCCGTGGCGGCGATTGCACACCGTGTGGTGCATGGCGGCAGCCGGTATTTCGAATCCCTGCGCATCGATGCGGGCGTGCTGGCCGATCTGCGCGGCTATGTGCCGCTGGCGCCGCTGCACCAGCCGTTCGCGCTTGAGGCCATGGAGATACTGCTGCGCGAGCGGCCCGAGATTCCGCAGATCGCCTGCTTCGACACCGGCTTTCACCACACCCTGCCCAGGGTGGAGCAGATGCTGCCGCTGCCCTACGAGTGGTGGCAGCGCGGCGTGCGGCGCTATGGCTTCCACGGCCTGTCATACGCGTACATGGCGACCGCGCTGGCCGAGCGCCATGGCGACAGGGCGCGCGGCCGCACCATCGCGGCCCATCTGGGCAGCGGCGCCAGCCTCTGCGGCATGCGCGAGCTGCAAAGCGTGGCGACCACCATGGGCTTCTCGGCGCTCGACGGCCTGATGATGGGCACGCGCAGCGGTGCACTCGACCCCGGCGCGGTGATCTATCTGATGGAGATCGAGAAGCTGACGCTGGAGCAGGTCGGCCATCTGCTCTACCACGAGTCGGGCCTGCTGGGCGTGTCGGGCATTTCGTCCGAGCCGCGCGTGATCGCCCAGCATGTGCGGGATGCGGGCGAGGTGGGCGAGCGCGCACGCATGGCGCTGGATCTGTTCGTGCACCGCATCGTGCGCGAGATTGGCTCGCTGGCGGCCGCGCTGGGCGGCCTGGATCTGCTGGTGTTCACGGCCGGCATAGGCGAGCACAGCGCCGAGATCCGCGCCCGCGTCTGCGCCGATCTGGGCTGGCTGGGCGTTAGCCTGAACGATGCGGCGAATGCGGCCCATGCGCCCCTCATCTCCGATGCCGACAGCCGCGTGCTGGTGGGCGTGGAGCCCACCAACGAGGAGTGGGTGGCGGCCCGCGATGCGCAGCGGATTCTCGCGGGCTCATAGTCTCTGCGGCGCAAGCCGCCCCTGTCGTTCTAGGCGTTGGGTGCGTCGTCCTTCAGCCCAGGCTGCGCTCTTGCGGCATCGATAGCGGCCTGGACGGCAGCACGCGCCTGCGGGCTGTTTTTCCAGCAGCTGGAGCCGGTGAGGGCGGCGGCCTTGGCGACGATGTCCAGGGCATTGGCCTGGCGCAGATGGTTGAAGGAGCCGTAGCCCAGGGACTCCAGCCGCTTCAGCACCGTGGGACCGATGCCTTTGACGGCGAGCAGAGATTGGCGCTCTTGCGCGGTGAATGGCATTGCAGGACCTTCTGGTTAGGGGCCAGGGAACATCCGTGGGACAGTTCGCCGCATCAGGCCATGCTGGACAAGGTCTTGCGAAAGCGCATCAGCGACAGCCAGAACAGCACGGAGCCTATCCCCGCGAGCCACACAAACGGCTTCCACACGGTTTCCAGGCCGGCGCCGCGGTACAGAATCGCCTGGCCCAGCTCCACAAAATGGGTGGTGGGGGCGAACAGCATCACGTCCTGCACCAGCTTGGGCATGGATTCGCGCGGGGTCATGCCGCCCGACAGCAGCTGCAGCGGCAGCAGGGTCAGCACCATCAGCAGGCCGAACTGCGGCATGCTGCGCGCCACCGTGGCCAGGAAGATGCCCATGGCCGTGGTCGCGAACAGGCACAGGGCCGAGCCCGCCATGAACAGCAGCAGGCTGCCCTCGATAGGGACTTTGAGCGCGCCGCGCACCACCAGATTCAGCGACACTCCGGCCGCCAGCAGCACCACGGCCCCCATGGACCAGACCTTGGCCAGCATGATCTCGGTGGGCGTGACGGGCATGACCAGCAGATGCTCGATCGTGCCGTGCTCGCGTTCGCGGATCAGCGCCGCGCCCGTGAGAATGATGGAGAGCATGGTGACGTTGTTGATGATCTGCATCAGCCCGCCGAACCAGATCTTGTCGAGCCCGGGATTGAAGCGCGCGCGCAGCTCCAGGTCCACGGGCAGGGTGCTGGCGCCGCGGTGACGTTGCACGAACTCGTTGACCTCGGCCAGCACGATCTGCTGCACATAGCCGCTGCCCGAGAAGGCCTGGCTCATGCGCGTGGCGTCCACATTCAGCTGCAATGCGGCTTTCTTGCCGGCCAGCACGTCGCGCTGGAAGTTGGGCGGGATCGTCAGAGAGAAGGTGAAGCTGCCCGCATCCAGCCCCGGATCGACCTGGCCGAAGTCCACCATCTGCGGCGGCATGAACTGCGGCGGGTAGAAGGCCGAGGCGATGCGCGCGGACAGGGGCGAGTGGTCTTCGTCGACGATGGCGATGGGCGCCTTGTGCAGCGTATCGGGCATGGCTGTGGCCGCCGTGTACACCGAGGCCGTGAAGGTGTAGACGATGAGCACCAGCATCACCGGGTCGCGCCACAGGCTCCAGAGTTCCTTGACGCCCAGGCGCCAGATATTTTTCAGGCTATGCAACATCGCAAAAATCCAAGGTGTGCCGTGAAGCAGAAGATGCTCTGAATAAGCGCAGGCCCAACGCAGGGACACCGAGCCAGGGCCGCCCCGCAGCGAAGGTGTCGTCCCCCTCCCGCGTAGCGAGAGAGGGGGAAGGCGCGCAGCGACTCAGGGGGTGCTTCATCACTTCTCTTGCTTGGGCAGAGCCCAGATGGCCACGCCCATGATCACGGGAATGGCGATCAGCAGCGGCAGCAGCATGCCCGCCAGATCGTGCAGACCCAGGGCCTTGTTGAACACGCCGCGGCTGATGGCAAACATATAGGTGGCCGGGTAGATCTCGCCGATCCAGCGGCCCGCGCCTTCGAGCGAGGAGACCGGGTCGGTCAGTCCCGAGAACTGCGTGGCCGGAATCAGCGTGCCCAGCATGGCGAAGAACATGGCCGCGATCTGGCTGCGCGTGACGGCCGAGGCCAGCAGGCCCATGCCGGTGGCAATGACGCTGAACAGCAGCGCGGCCAGAGTGAGCAGCGCAAAGCTGCCCGTCATGGGCACGCCGAACACGAACACCGCCATGGCGCACATCAGAAAGAAGTTCAGCATGGCCAGCAGCACATAGGGCAGCTGCTTGCCCAGCAGGAACTCGGTGCGCGTGACGGGGGTGACGTAGAGGTTCACGACCGAACCCAGCTCCTTCTCGCGCACCACGGCCAGGGCCGTGAGCATGGCGGGCAGCATCATCAGCAGCAGCGGGATCACGGCGGGCACCATGGCGGGCAGGGATTTCACATCGGGGTTGTAGCGAAAGCGCGTCTCCAGGCTGACCTGGCTGACAAGCTGCACGCCCAGGCGCTCGCGCGCCTGCTGCACCAGCCAGAGCTGGTGCATGGCCTGGACATAGCCTTTGACGGTTTCGCCGCGCTGGGGCATGGCGCCGTCGAACCAGGCGCCCACGGCCGCGTGCGAGCCGCGCAGCACGCTGCGGCCGAAGCCGGGCGGAATCTCGATGGCCAGCGCCAGCTCGCCGCTCTTCATGCGCCGGTCCAGATCCGCATAGTCCTGGATCGGCGGCATCTCGATGAAGTAGCGCGAGCCCGCGAGATTGTTCACATAGTTCTGGCTGATGCTGCTCTGGTCGCGGTCCAGCACCGCAAAGCGCAGATCCTCCACGTCCATGCTGATGCCGAAGCCTATGACCACCATCAGCACCAGCGAGCCCACCAGGGCCAGGGTGGCGCGCACCGGGTCGCGCTGCAGCTCCAGCGCCTCGCGCCACAGATAGCTCCACAGCCGCTGCAGGCTGAAGCCGGCCGGGTGTGCTTTGGAAACAGGAGCTGGCAGCACTTGCGCACTCTCAGTGTCGGAGGTCTTCGAAGCTGAGATCGAGGCAGGATCGGCGGCAGCAGCTTCCTTTTTTGATTCGAACACGGGCGCCGCCTCGCCCGAGGCCTCGACCAGATAGCCTATGAAGGCTTCCTCCAGCGTGGCCGTGCCGCGCTTGGCGGTCAGGGCGGCCGGTGTGTCGCTGTCCAGCACCTTGCCCGCGTGCATCATGGACATGCGGTCGCAGCGCTCGGCCTCGTTCATGAAGTGGGTGGAGATGAAGATCGTCACCCGGTCGCGGCGCGAGAGCTCGATCAGCAAGCGCCAGAACTGGTCGCGCGCCACCGGGTCCACGCCCGAGGTGGGCTCGTCCAGAATCAGCAGCTCGGGCTGGTGCACCATGGCCACGGCCAGCGACAGGCGCTGGCGCATGCCCAGCGGGATGTTGGCGGGCAGGGTGTGGCGCACCGCGGCAAGGCCGAAGCGCGCGAGCATCTCCTCGACGCGCGCGGGAATCTGCTCGGGACTCACATGGAACAGCTCGGCATGCAGCACCAGGTTCTGCAGCACGGTCAGCTCGCCATAGAGCGAGAAGGCCTGGGACATATAGCCCACGCGCCGGCGCGTGGCCACGTCGTGCGGGTCGATCTTCTTGCCGAACAGCCAGGCCTGGCCCTCGCTGGCCGGCAGCAGGCCGGTCAGCATCTTCATGGTGGTCGATTTGCCGCAGCCGTTGGAGCCCAGAAAGCCGAAGATCTCGCCGCGGCGGATGCGGAAGTTCACATGGTCCACGGCGACGAAGTCGCCAAAACGCATGGTGAGATCGCGCGCCTCGATCGCGATATCGTCGTCGCTGGTCTGCAGCGGCGGAATCACGACCGCCGCGTGGCCGCGCTTTTTTTCCTCGGGCAGCAGGGCGATGAAGGCCGCTTCCAGCGCCGGCATGCCGGTGCGCTGCAGCAGCTCGGCGGGACTGCCCGTGGCCAGGATCCGGCCGTCGTCCATGGCGGCCAGCCAGTCGAAGCGCTGGGCCTCGTCCATATAGGCCGTGGCCACGATCACGCTCATCTGCGGGCGCTGGCTGCGTATGCGGTTGATCAGATCCCAGAACTGCGCGCGTGCCAGCGGGTCCACGCCGGTCGTGGGCTCGTCGAGAATCAGCAGGTCCGGGTCGTGGATGAGGGCGCAGCACAGGGCCAGCTTCTGCTTCATGCCGCCCGAGAGCTTGCCCGCGGGGCGGGGCAGAAACTTCTGCAGGCCCGTGCTCCGGGTCAGGTCGTCGATGCGCGCGCGGCGCTCGGCTGCATCATGGCCGAACAGGCGGCCGAAGAACTGCAGGTTTTCCTCCACCGACAGCGTGGGGTAGAGGTTTTTGCCCAGGCCCTGGGGCATGTAGGCGATGCGCGGGCAGACCGCGTCGCGGTGCTTTTTGCTGCGCATGTCGCCGCCCAGCACCCGTACCTCGCCGCCCTGCACGGCGCGCGCGCCGGCGATCAGCGACAGCAGGCTGGACTTGCCCACGCCGTCGGGGCCTATCAGGCCGACCATGATGCCCGCGGGAATGTCCAAGGTCAGCGAGCGCAGGGCCTGGGTCTTGCCGTAGGCAAGCTGCACCTCGCGCAGCGCGGCCACGGGCTCCGTCATGGTCGGCGGGATGGCGGCCTTCACGATGCGGGCGTGTTGCTGGTGCGCAGCTGCAGCTTGGCCGGCCACGCGTGTTCATCATCGAGCTTGATCCAGGCCACGCCGGGCAGTCCGGTCTTGACCTGGGTCAGATGCTGCTTGAGCAGCTCGGGCGCGATGCGGGCCTTGACGCGGAACATGAGCTTCTGCCTTTCGCTGGCCGTCTCCACGGTCTTGGGCGTGAACTGCGCGGTGCTGGCCACGAAGGAGACCCTGGCCGGGATCACGTATTGCGGCGCCGCATCCAGCACGATGCGCACCTCGGTGCCCAGGGCCACGCGACCGGCCACAGTTTCGGGCAGGAAAAAGCTGATGTAGACGTCCGAGACATCCACCATGTTCAGCACCTTGCCGCCCGCGCCTATCACTTCGCCGGGCTGGGCCAGGCGGTACTGCACGCGGCCGTCGCGCGGGGCGGTGAGCTCGCTGTCCTTGACGTCGGCATCGATGCGCTTGACGGTGGCCGCGGCGGCCGTGACCGCGGATTCCGCACCCACGCTCTGGGCCTTGGCGGCGTCGATGGCGGCCTTGGCGGCCGTGGCCTGAGCCTGTGCGGCCTTGAGCGCGGCCTGCGCGCCGCGCACGCGGGCGCTGTCGTCGTCGAGCTCCTGCACCGAGGATGCGCCTTCCCGGGCCAGGGTCTCGGAGCGCTTGACGCGGCGCTGCGCCGCATCCAGCTCGGCCTCGCGCTGGGCCACGGTGGCCACGGTGGCCGCGTACTGGCTTTCGCGCAGCGCGATCTCGGCGCGTGCCGAGGTCACCGCATGGCTGGCGCGGTCGCGGCTGGCCACGGCCTCCTGCTGCTGGGCCTGCAGGCTGTCGATCTGCATGCGCGCCAGCGGCTGGCCGGCGCTCACGAAGTCGCCTTCCTGCACCAGGATCTCGGCGATGCGGCCCGCATATTTGGTGGCCACGTCGATTTCGGTGGCTTCGATGCGGCCGTTGCCGCTGACCATGCCTTCGGCGGCCTGGGCTATGCGCCATTGCTGCCAGCCATAGGCACCGAGGGCGGCTGCGGCAACGATCAGCGCGGCGAGAGTCAGTTTCTTGTTCATGGGCATGGAGATGCTGTCCTCAGGATGGGGTGCGGGGCGTTGGTGCCGTTGGTGCAGCGGCGTTGGCGGGCTGGCCCGCATAGCCGCCGCCCAGCGCCGCATACAGCGCGATCTGGCTGGAGACCAGGGCTTCGCGGCCCTGGACCAGCTGTTGCTCGGCGCTCAGCAGATCGCGCTCGGCATCCAGCACGTCGAGATAGGGCGAGGCGCCGTGGTCGTAGCGCAGACGGGCGAGGCGGCTGCGCTCCTTGAGCGCATCGCGCTGCTCGGACAGCACCTGAACCTGGTCTTGCAGCGTGGCGCGGCTGGACAGCGCGTCCAGCACCTCGCGCATTGCCGTCTCTATGGTTTTTTCATACTGGACCACGGCCATGTTCTGGCGCACGGCCTGCAGATTCAGATGGGCCTGGCGCTGGCCGCCGTCAAAGATCGGCAGCGAGATCGAAGGAACGAACTGCCAGGCACGACTGCCGCCTTTGAACAGGCCGTCGAGATCGGCGCTGGCCGTGCCCCAGCTGCCGGTCAGCGCAATGCGCGGCAGAAAGGCTGCGCGCGCGGCGGCCACATTGGCCTTGGCGGCCTGCAGCGCATATTCGGCGGCGATGATGTCGGGGCGCTGGGTCAGCAGATCGGCGGGCAGGCCTTCGGGCAGCTGCTGCAGGACCAGGGGCGTGGCCGCGGCCCGCGGCAGGCGCTCCGCATCCAGGCCCGTGAGCTGCTGCAGCGCATGGGCCTGCAGCGCACGCTGCTGCACGAGCTGGGTCCCTATGGCCTTGGCCTGGTGCACCAGGGTCTGCACCTGGGTCAGCGCATAGCGCGAGGTGGAGCCCACCTCGGCGCGGCGCTTGAAGATGCGCAGCGACTCCTCGCGGCTGGCGATGGTGCGCCCGGTCAGCTCCAGGCGTTCGTCCAGGCTGCGCAGCGCCAGATAGCTTTGCGCGACCTGCTTGACGAGGCTGGCCTGCACCGCGTGCTGCGTGGCGTCCAGCGCCAGATAGTTGCCCAGCGCCGCGTCGCTGAGGCTTTTGACGCGGCCCCAGAGATCGAGCTCCCAGCTGCTGAGCCCGATGAAGAGCTCCTGGTCGCTGGCGATCACGGAGCGGCCGCTCGCGTTGAGATCGCCGGGTACGCGGGCCCTGCCGTGGCTGCTGCCCAGGCCTATGGCCGGCAGGCGGTTGGCGTTCTGGATGTTGTAGGCGGCCTGAGCCTCCTGCACGCGCAGCAGGGCCAGGCGTTGGTCCTGGTTATGGCCCAGTGCCGCGCGGATCAGCTCCTGCAGGGTGGGGTCGAGATAGAAATCCTGCCAGGCAATGGCTGCCGCCGGTGTCGATGCGACGGGCGCCGGCTTGCCGCTTGACTGCGCCGGCCATTGGCCGGGCAGTATCTGGGCCTGCGGCTGCAGCATCGGCAGGCCAGGGCTGCAGGCCGCGAGCGCGGCCAGCAGCAGGGCGGAGGTCAGCAGGCGCGGCAGCGCGGGAATATGAAGGTGTGTGCGAGGTGCAGAGTGCTGGGCCATGAATGCAGAACATGCAAGCCTGAAAGCCCTGAGCTCCCGGCATCCGCATGATTTGTATCAAATGCAAGCACCAGTATGGTTGCTGCAACTGCGGCGCAGGTTGACCCATATCAATCAATCCGGCCTGGCCCCGGAGACGGCAAAGCCCCGCAAGCGGGGCCTTGTTTGGTGCGTGCGGGCCGTATCAGCCGCCGCGGCGCATCATGTCGAAGAACTCGATATTGTTCTTGGTGGCCTTCATGTTCTTGATCATGAGCTCCATGGACTCGATCTCGTCCATGTTGTACATGAACTGGCGCAGGATGCGGGTCTTCTGCAGGATCTCGGGCGCCAGCAGCAGCTCTTCGCGGCGCGTGCCGCTCTTGTTGAGCTCGATGGCCGGGAACACGCGCTTTTCGTAGAGGCGGCGGTTCAGGTGCAGTTCGCTGTTGCCCGTGCCCTTGAATTCTTCAAAGATCACTTCGTCCATGCGGCTGCCGGTATCCACCAGAGCCGTGGCGATGATGGTCAGCGAGCCGCCTTCTTCCACATTGCGGGCCGCGCCGAAGAAGCGCTTGGGGCGCTGCAGCGCGTTGGAGTCCACACCGCCCGACAGCACCTTGCCCGACGAAGGCACGACGTTGTTGTAGGCGCGGGCCAGACGCGTGATGGAGTCCAGCAGGATGACCACATCCTTGCCCAGTTCCACCAGGCGCTTGGCGCGCTCGATCACCATTTCGGCCACATGCACGTGGCGGGTGGCGGGCTCGTCGAAGGTGGAGGCAATGATTTCGCCCTTGACCGAGCGCTGCATTTCCGTCACTTCTTCGGGACGTTCGTCCACCAGCAGCACCATCAGGTGCACATCGGGGTGGTTGGCGGTGATGGCGTGGGCGATGCTCTGCATCATCATGGTCTTGCCGCTCTTGGGCGGTGCCACGATCAGCGCGCGCTGGCCGCGGCCGATGGGAGCGATGATGTCGATGATGCGGCCGGTGATGTTCTCTTCACCCTTGATGTCGCGCTCGAGCTTCATCTGCTCCTTGGGGAACAGAGGTGTGAGGTTTTCGAACAGCACCTTGTGCTTGTTCTGCTCGGGAGGGCCGCCATTGACCTTGTCGAGCTTGGTCAGAGCGAAGTAGCGCTCGCCATCCTTGGGGATGCGCACTTCGCCTTCGATCATGTCGCCGGTATGCAGATTGAAGCGGCGTACCTGGCTGGGCGAGATATAGATGTCGTCCGTGCTGGCCGTGTAGCTGGTATCGGGGCTGCGCAGGAAGCCGAAACCATCGGGCAGGATCTCGAGCACGCCGTCGGCAAACACTTGTTCGCCGGCCTTGGCGCGCTTCTTGATGATGGCGAACATCAGTTCCTGCTTGCGCATGCGACCGACGTTTTCGATCTCAAGCGCTTCGGCCTGCTTCAAGACTTCAGACACGTGCAGTGCCTTGAGTTCATTAAGGTGCATGAAATGACTCCAAGCGTGGAGTGAGGAATAATCAGAGGGGGAGGCGTAGGGCCTAACGAGACACTGTGAAAGTGGGCAGGCTTGCCTGGAGAAAACTCAGCGCGGTCCCATGCGGAGGCCGGCGATCTGCACATTATGACAGGAAAAGCGGCGCAGCTTGCAAGGAATTTCGCAGGGCTTCTGCGACATGCGCTGGCTGCCCGCAGGCAGCGAAAAATACAAGGCTTTGAGCCGGCATGGACGAGGCCTTGCGCAAGGCCTCGTCCATGAAGGGGATCAGAGGTGCTGGTCGAGGAAGGCCGACAGCTGGGTCTTGTTCAGAGCGCCGACCTTGGTGGCGGCCAGCTGGCCGTCCTTGAACAGCATCAGCGTGGGGATGCCGCGGATGCCGAACTTGGCGGGGATCTCGCGGTTTTCGTCCACGTTCATCTTGGCGATCTGCACCTTGCCTTTGTAGCTTTCGGCAGTTTCATCCAAGATGGGGGCAATCATCTTGCAGGGGCCGCACCATTCAGCCCAGTAATCCACGAGAACCGTGGTGCCGGGTTGCAATACGTCAGATTCAAAGCTTGCATCAGTGATGTGCTTGATCAATTCGCTAGCCATTTGTAGTCCTGGATTTTTCTTAAATCAAAAAGAAGGGCGGTGGAATATCCGCCTTGTCATTTCATTGTGACAGAAACTCATCTCCCGGCGTGCTGTGTGGGCGGTTGTTTGCTGCTATGGCGTCAATAGTGCCTGCCTTATTGCCGAAATGGCGGCGGTGGTATTCTGCGCAGCCTTTGGCGGCCCCCGGGAACAGGTTTCGGCGGGCCGCGTGTTGAACGGGATATAGAACTATGAGTTTTTCGGAGCCTTTGGCGGCCGATTCGGTATTGGCCTGCGATGTGGCCGTGGTGGGCGCTGGCCCTGCGGGCCTGATGGTGGCCGAGCAGCTGGCGCAGGCCGGCCTGAGCGTGCATGTGTTCGAGACCAAGGCCTCGGCAGCGCGCAAATTCCTGCTGGCCGGCAAAGGGGGGCTGAACCTCACCCATTCCGAAGATTTTTCCAGCTTTGTCGGCCGCTATGGCGCGCGCAGCGCCGAGCTTCAGCCCTGGCTGCAGCACTGGGGTGCGCAGCAGCTGCGTGACTGGGTCAAGGGGCTGGGCTTCGAGACCTTTGTCGGCACTTCGGGGCGGGTGTTTCCTGCCGACATGAAGGCTGCGCCGCTGCTGCGGGCCTGGCTGGCCCGACTCAGGTCGCAGGGCGTGGTGTTCCATATGCGCCATCGCTGGCTGGGCTGGGCGGCCGACCAGAAGCCCGTGTTCCAGCATGAGCAGGCCTTGCTCAAGGTGGAGTCCAAGGCTCTGGTGCTGGCGACGGGGGGCGGCAGCTGGGCCAGGCTGGGCTCCGATGGCGCCTGGGTGCCGCTGCTGCAGGCGCGGGGCGTGGAACTGGCTCCGCTGCAGGCGGCCAACTGCGGCTTCGATGTGGGCTGGAGCGACGGCCGTGCGCCGGGCTGGAGCGAGATCTTTGCCCAGCGCTTTGCGGGCCAGCCGTTCAAGTCGGTGGCCCTCAGGTTCGAGGACGGGCAGGGCGCAAGCTTCGCGCGTCAGGGTGAGTTCGTCGCGACCCAGGCCGGTGTCGAAGGCAGCCTGATCTATGCGGTCTCCGCCATGTTGCGCGACTGCATCGCCAGCCAGGGCCGGGCCAGCTTCGAGCTGGACCTGCTGCCGCAGCTCGATGCCGAGCGTGTGCGGCAGGAGGTCATGCGGCCGCGCGGCTCGCGCAGTCTCAGCAGCCACCTCAAAAGCCGGCTGGGGCTGGATGGCATCAAGGCGGGGCTGTTGTATGAGGTGCTGGGCAAGGAGGGCATGGCCGATGCACAGCGCCTTGCCGCCACGATCAAG
Source organism: Comamonas guangdongensis (assembly GCF_041079535.1). Taxonomy (NCBI): domain Bacteria; kingdom Pseudomonadati; phylum Pseudomonadota; class Betaproteobacteria; order Burkholderiales; family Comamonadaceae; genus Comamonas; species Comamonas guangdongensis. Next base: position 152,744 of record NZ_JBFYGN010000009.1, read on the forward strand.
GCCGTGCCCTTGACCGTGATTGCCCCGCGTCCCATGGACGAGGCCATCAGCACCGCGGGTGGCGTGCGCCTCGAGGCCCTGGATGGGCATGGCATGTGCAAGGCCCTGAGCGGCGTGTTCTGCGCGGGCGAGATGCTGGACTGGGAGGCGCCGACGGGTGGCTATCTGCTGACCGCCTGCATGTCCTCGGGCGTGCAGGCGGCGCAGGGCGTACTGGCCTATCTGCGTGGCCTGGAGTAGGCAAGGGCGGCGGCGCCTCATGGAGTGCGGCCGCCGCAGTCACCGCAAATGCCGCGCGGCCCAAAGCCTGCGGACGCGGCAAGTCCTCGGGCGGCTCTGGGCATGCGAAGCGCAAAACGCCCGTGTGGCGAGGCAACTGGCTGGCGCCGGTTCGGGATGGGTTGAGCTGTTGCTGCTTTTTCGCTGCCCGTCGGGCATGGGTGTCACCGGGAAGTGACGCAAACAACTTGGAGAGAGCTTTCGACAGGCGCAAGCCGTGGCTTGAATCGAAAGGTGACGAGCCTTACCCCCGGCACTGGTTTCACAGTTAGGGCTGCTTGGTTCCCCACCTGACCCGGTTGGCCGCTTCCCCATGCGAGGAGGCCCGTCGCTGCCGATTATAGGTGGAAAAAGACGCCCCTATGAGTCAACGGCCATCGTTATTGTTGGAGCCGGCTTGTTGGCATGCGCCGGCCCCGTAGAATTGATGGCTATGTCTTATTTAGTGCTTGCTCGCAAATACCGGCCCCATACCTTCTCCGAAATGGTGGGGCAGGAGCACGTGGTCCAGGCCCTGACCAATGCGCTGACCCAGCAGCGCCTGCACCACGCCTATCTGTTCACGGGCACGCGCGGTGTGGGCAAGACCACGGTGTCGCGCATCCTGGCCAAGTCGCTCAACTGCCAGGGCCCGGATGGCCAGGGCGGAATCACGGCAACCCCCTGCGGAGTCTGCGCTGCCTGCACTGAAATCGATAGCGGGCGCTTCCCCGACTACACGGAGCTGGATGCGGCCTCCAACCGCGGTGTGGATGAGGTGCAAAGCCTGCTGGAGCAGGCCGTGTACAAGCCGGTGCAGGGACGCTTCAAGGTCTTCATGATCGACGAAGTCCATATGCTGACCAACACGGCGTTCAACGCCATGCTCAAGACGCTGGAGGAGCCGCCCGAGTACCTCAAGTTCGTGCTCGCCACGACCGATCCGCAGAAAGTGCCGGTGACCGTGCTCTCGCGCTGCCTGCAGTTCAATCTGCGGCCCATGGCGCCGGAGACCGTGCTCGAGCACCTGACCCAGGTGCTGGCCAAGGAAGCCGTGCCCGCCGAGCCCCAGGCTCTGCGCCTGCTCGCACGCGCGGCGCGCGGCTCCATGCGCGATGCGCTGAGCCTGACCGATCAGGCCATTGCCTTCGGCAGCGGCCAGCTGCAGGAAGCGGGCGTGCGCCAGATGCTGGGCAGCGTGGACCGCAGCCATGTGTTCCGCCTGATCGAGGCGCTGGCACAGGGCGATGGACGCATCGTGGTCGAGACCTCCGAGCAGCTGCGCCACAACGGCCTGTCGGCAGCTTCCACGCTGGAGGAAATGTGTTCGGTGCTGCAGCGCATGGCCGTGCTGCAGGCCGTGCCCGAGATGCCGCTGGATGCCAGCGACCCCGAGGCCGCCGAAGTGGATCGCCTGGCCGCTTTGATGCCGTGCGACGAGACGCAGCTGCTCTACAGCATCTGCCTGCATGGACGCACGGAGCTGGGACTGGCGCCCGATGAATATGCGGCGCTGACCATGGCGCTGCTGAGGCTGCTGGCCTTCAAGCCCGAAAACGCCGAAGCCGGCGCGGCTGAAAAAAAAACTCCAGCCTCCAGGCCTAGCCGGCCCATAGCGCCTGCCACGCCGGCGGCGCAGCCCGTTGCCATGGCCCAGCCGCCGGTGCAGGTCGCCAAAGTCGTGCCCGAGCCGCTGCCTGCTGCCCCCGCGGAGCCTGTCGCGGCGGCCGAGGCTTTGCAGGTGGCCGAAGCTGCGGCAGCGATAGCCGTTCAGGAGGCTGAGCAAGCCGCAGCAGCGTCGCCTGTGGCGGCTTCTGTCCCCGCCTCTGTCGCTCTGCGGTCCGAGCCCGAGTCCGACCCTGTGACAGCGGAGGAAGCGCAGGCTGACGAGTCCGTGGACCAGGCGCCGGAAGCGGCCGAGCCGTCCGATGAGCCGGGCCCCGATGAAGGCGCCTGGGTGGGCATGCCCGACGAGGGCTGGACCGACGAAGGCCGCTGGAGCGACGACGCCGAGGTGGATGTCGGCCTGCCCGCCGAGCCCATGCCGCTGCAGCCGGAGGAAGAACCCGCGGGCCAGGAAGCTGGCGCCGTCTATGTGAGCACGGCCCTGGAAGTTGCGTCGGTGGAGCGCACGCCCGAGGGCGACCTGTGGCAGGGCGTGGTCCAGCAGCTGCTGCAAAACGATGGCGTGGTGGCCCTGGCGCGCCAGCTGGCGCTGCAGTCGCAGCTGATAGCGCGCGAGGGTGAGCTGTGGACCTTGCGGGTCGAGTCCAGCTCGCTCAACCAGAGCGGTGCCCGCGAGCGTTTGCGCGCTGCGCTGGAGGCGGCCGGTCATGCGCGACAATTGCAGGTTGAGCAGGGTGCGGTCAGCGATAGCCCGGCGCGGCGCCTGGCGGTAGAAAACCATGCGCGCCAAAATATTGCCGAAGACATTGTCAAAAGCAATTCGCTGGTGCAAACCTTGATGCGCGACTTCGCGGCGAAAATCGTGCCCGGCAGCATCAAGCCCATCTCCATTCGGCCTGAATAAGGCGTTTCAACACAAGAAGGAATTCATATGTTCAACAAAGGACAACTCGCCGGTTTGATGAAGCAGGCCCAGGCCATGCAGGACAACCTCAAGAAGGCGCAGGATGAGCTGGGCAATATCGAAGTCGAAGGCGAGTCCGGTGCAGGCCTGGTCAAGGTGGTGATGACCTGCAAGCACGATGTCAAGCGCATCACTATCGATCCCAGCCTGCTGGCCGAAGACAAGGACATGCTCGAGGACCTGGTGGCCGCAGCCTTCAACGCCGCCGTGCGCAAGGCCGAAGAGACCTCGAACGAGAAGATGGGCAAGATCACCGCGGGTATGCCCGGCCTGCCCGGTGGCATGAAATTCCCGTTCTAAGGGAACGCCCCCTGAGCGGCTTTGCGGCCTCCCCCCTCTCTCGCTTCGCGGGAGGGGACGGCAACATCGCTGCGAGGCGGCTCTTGCTTGTTGCCTCTGATTGGGAGCAGGCCTGATCCAGGGCATGTTCCTTTGGACAAGGCTTAGCAAATATGAATGGCGATCTGTACAGTTGCAGATCGCTTTTTTTCTGGTGAGTGAAAGGACAGCCATGTCTGATGTGCAATCTCTGGATGCCTTGATCGAAGCGCTGCGCCGCTTGCCGGGCGTGGGCATCAAGTCGGCGCAGCGCATGGCGTTCCATCTGCTGCAGCGGGATCAGGCGGGTGCCCTGCAGCTGGCCAAGGCGCTGGATTCCGCCGTGCATTCGGTGCACCACTGTGAGCGCTGCCATACCTTTACCGAAGGCCGCATCTGCAACATCTGCGATGACGCGGGGCGCGATGCCGCGCGGCTTTGCGTGGTGGAGGCGCCCGCCGATCTGGCCGCCATGGAGCGCACCGGTGCCTACCAGGGCTATTACTACGTGCTGATGGGGCGTTTGTCGCCGTTGGACGGCGTGGGGCCCAAGGAAATCGGCATGAAGCAGCTGCTGGAGCGCGCCTGCGACGGCGTGGTGCAGGAGGTGATTCTGGCGACCAGCTTCACGGCCGAGGGCGAGGCCACGGCCCATGCGGTCAGCGAGGCGCTCAAGGCGCGCGGCCTGCTGGTCACCCGCCTGGCGCGCGGCGTGCCCATAGGCAGCGAGCTTGAATATGTGGATCTGGGCACGATTGCCCATGCGCTGGTGGACCGGCGCTAGGGATCATGCCTGAATAGGCTGGTGGCGCTTGTCTGGCCAGCGCTTGCAGCTATCAACTTGATGAGTCCAGGCGTAAAAAAGCCCGCAGCTGGCGGGCTTTTTGTGGCGCGGCCTATTTGCGCTTCTTGGCCGGCGTGCCGCCGCGCGGCTTGGGGTCGTTCTTGCCGCCGCGCGTCGTCGGCGCCGCGGACTTGCTGCCGACGGCCTGCTTGCTGGCGCCGCGGCTGCTGCGGCTGGTTTCGCGCGGAGCGCTTTCCTGGGCCTCGGCGCGGGCTGCACGCGCCGCGCGCGCCGGCAGATAGACGATCAGGGATTGGCCCGCGTGCAGCGAGGCTGTGGACTTGAGATCGTTCCAGTCGGCGAGATTGGAGAGGCTGACCCCATAGCGGCTGGCCACGCTCACCAGCGTATCGCGCTTGCGGGCGCGGATGGTGGTGCGCACGGTCACGATTTCGGGGGCGAAGGAAATCTGGCCGTTGTCGGCCACATGGCCGGGCACATCGGTCTTGATGCTGGGATCGCGCGGCACGATCAGGGCCGAGCCGGCCTTGATCAGCATGCGCGGCGGAATATTGTTGACGGCGCGCAGATCGGCCTCGCCCAGGCCCACGCGCTGCGCGGCCTCGGCCACGGTGATGGTGGTGGGCGCGGTCCACACCGTCCAGCTCGCGAACTGGCCGTCGGCGGAGGCCTGGAGGTTGCGGCGGAAGACCTTGGCATTGTCCCAGGGCAGCAGAATCTGCGGCGTGGCCTTGGCAAAGATCACGGGCTTGTGGTAGCTGGGGTTGAGGGCCTTGAAGTCCTTGACGCTGACGTCGGCAAGCTTGGCCACCAGCTCCACGTCGATATCGTGGGCCAGGGTGACGGCCTGGAAATAGGGGTGGTTCTCGATCACGGGCAGTTCGGCGTTGAACTTCTCCGGATTGGCGACGATGTTCTTGATGGCCTGCAGCTTGGGCACGTACATGCGGGTCTCGGCCGGCATCTGCAGATCGGTATAGCCGGCGGGCAGGCCCAGCTTTTCATTGCGTTTGATGGCACGGCCCACGCTGCCTTCGCCCCAGTTATAGGCGGCCAGCGCCAGATGCCAGTCGCCGAACATGTCGTAGAGCTTTTGCAGATAGTCCAGCGCCGCGCGCGTGGAGGCCAGCACGTCGCGGCGGTCGTCGCGGAAGGCATTTTGCTTGAGGTCGAAATAAGTGCCCGTGGCCGGCATGAACTGCCACATGCCGGCAGCCTTGGCGCTGGAGACGGCCTGCGGGTTGAAGGCGCTTTCGATGAAGGGCAGCAGGGCCAGCTCGGTGGGCATGCCGCGGCGCTCCAGCTCCTCGACGACATGGAACAGGTATTTGTTGGAGCGCTCCGTCATGCGCTGCAGGTAGTCGGGGCGCGCCGCATACCATTGCTCGCGGTCGCGCACCAGATCCTGGTCCAGATCGGGCATGGCAAAGCCCTGGCGTATGCGCACCCAGAGGTCGCCCGTGGTTTCGAGCGAAGCGACTTCGGAGCTGCCCACCTTGCCGCGGCCCAGTGGTTTGAGCGGGCCGTCGGGATACATGGGATCGATGCTGGCGGTGGTGGCGCAGCCGGTCAGGACCAGCACGCAGGGCAGCAGCAGGGTGTAGAGCAGTTTCATCAAAAAACGTTTTTCCATTGGCGCAGGGCGGCCAGCACGCTGGCGGGCTCCTGGGGCCTGGTCTGAGGATCATGCCGCACGGCGGCCGCGATCACGTCGGCGGCGCGGCTGCGCATGAAGGGGTTGATGGCCAGTTCGGTCTGCAGGGTGGAGGGCAGCGTGGGCAGCCCCTGGGCCCGCAGCCTGAGGCAGCGTTCCAGATACTGAGCCAGATCCGGATTGTTTGGTTCCACGGCCTGCGCAAAGCGCAGGTTGGAAATTGTGTACTCATGGGCGCAGCAGACCAGCGTCTCGCCGGGCAGGGCGGCCAGGGCGTCCAGCGAGGCCTGCATCTGCGCGGGCGTGCCCTCGAACAGGCGGCCGCAGCCGCCGGAAAACAGCGTATCGCCACAGAACAGCAGGGGCCGGGCCTGGACGCTGAAAAAAGCGATATGGCCGCTGGTGTGGCCGGGCACGTCCATCACCTGCCAGGGGCCGCCCAGCAGCTCCACGGTGTCACCGCCCCGGACGCGAATGACGGGCTCGGGCAGCGGCTCATAGGCGGGGCCGTAGACCGGCGCCCCCGTGGTCTGGCGCAGGGCCGCAAGACCACCTACATGGTCGGCATGGTGATGGGTGACTAAAATGCCCTGGAGTTTCAAGCCCTGCTGGGCCAGCACCGCCAGCACCGGTTCGGCCTGTCCCGGATCGACGACCACGGCCTGCTCTGCATCGTGGATCATCCAGATGTAGTTGTCGGAAAAGGCGGGTATGGGCAACAGGTTCATGGGCTGCAAAATTATAGAGATGCATCACTGGACGGATTCGGCCCTTGGGCACTATCTCCTGGAATGGGAGCAGCAGCGCTGTGACGAGGCGGTGGCCGATATTTTCGGCTATCACGCGCTGCAGCTGGGTCTGCCCGAGCTCCAGGGGCTGCGCAACAATCGCATGCCTCATCGCTGGCTGGCGCTGGATGGCAACGAACCGGTTCAGAATGCAAAAGCAGGCACTGTAGCGCAAGCCGGGGGCTTGGGGGTGTCCGCGGCCTCCCCGGTGCCGGCGGCGCTGGTGGCGGATGCCACAGCTCTGCCGTTTGCCGAGGCCAGCCTGGACCTGCTGCTGATGCCGCATACGCTGGAGGCCTCGTGCGACCCGCATGCGGCCCTGCGCGAAGCCGCGCGCGTGCTGATGCCCGAGGGGCGGCTGGTGGTCTGCGGGCTCAATCCCATGAGCCTGCTGGGGATGCAGCGGCGCCTGGAGCGCAGTGCCGGCTATCTGCCCGATCTGAATCTGGGCATGGACTACTGGCGTTTGCGCGATTGGCTGCGTTTGCTGAGCTTCGAGGTCGAAGCCGTGCAATTTGGCTGTTATCGTCCTGCCACGCAAAGCGCGCAGTGGCTGAACCGCTGGAAGTTCATGGAAAGCCTGGGCCACCGCTGCTGGCCGGTGCTGGGCGGGGCTTACTGTGTGGTGGCCGTCAAGCGCGTGCAGGGCATGCGGCTGATAGGCCCGAGCTGGCGCGGCCGTGCCGCGCCAGCGGGCATGCAGGTGCCGGTGGCGAACCGGCAGCCGCCGGACCGGGTCTGGCGCAACAAGGAAAAGAATTGAATCAAGTAGTGATCTATACCGACGGTGCCTGCAAGGGCAATCCCGGCCCTGGCGGCTGGGGCGCAGTGTTGCAGGCCGGGGCGGCAGAAAAAGAACTGTTCGGCGGCGAACTCGGCACCACCAACAACCGCATGGAGCTGATGGCCGTGATCGAGGCGCTCTCCGCCCTCAAGCGTCCCTGCGACGTGGTGCTGTATCTGGACAGCCAGTATGTGCGCAAAGGCATTACCGAGTGGATTCACGGCTGGAAGGCCAAGGGCTGGGTGACGGCCTCCAAGGAGCCGGTGAAGAATGCCGAGCTGTGGCGGCGCCTGGATGCCCTGGTCCAGGGCAGCGGCCACCGCATAGACTGGCGCTGGGTCAAGGGCCATGCCGGCGACCCCGGCAACGAGCGCGCCGATGCGCTGGCCAACAAGGGCGTGGAGCTGGCCCTGGGCCGGGGCTGAAGCCCGGCGCTTCAGGGCGTGATGCGGGCCAGGGCGTCGCTGATCAGCTGCGCATTTTCGGGGCGCACCAGGCGGGCGACCTCCTGGCCGTCGCGCAGAAAGATCAGCGTGGGCCAGAGCTTGACCCGGTAGCTGCGGCCCAGGGGACGGCCCGGGCCGTCCTCGACCTTGATATGCGAGAGGCCCGGAAACGCGGCCAGCGCGGACTGGATCAACGGCTGGGCGCGCTGGCAGTGGCCGCACCAGGGTGCGCCGAATTCGAGCAGGCTGGCGCCCTGGAGCGCGTCAATGGCTTGCCGTGTGGGTTCTGTGGCCCAGTGGGTGGCTTGGTAAGTCATGGTGTTTCCTCGGAAATTCTTGGAACTTGCGGGCAAGGCCGCGCTGCCGGCTTCAGCCCAGGCCTTGCAGCAGCAGCACGCCTACGCTGTCGCCGGGCAGAACCTCGCCGCGCTCGTCGTCGAGCACGATGATGCAGTTGGCCGCCACCATGGAGCTGAGCACGCCCGAGCCTTGCGGGCCCGTGGTACGCACCGTGGTCCGGCCCTGCGCGTCGAGCTCGAGCACGCCGCGCAGATATTCGGTGCGGCCCGGGCGCTTGCGCAGGCGCTCGCTGCTGGCGGCCTGCAGCATGGGCGGCCGGGTGTCGCGCTCGCCGGCCAGCAGGGCCAGTGCCGGGCGCACAAACATCAGAAAGCTGACCATGGCCGCCACGGGGTTGCCGGGCAGGCCCAGCAGCACTGCGGGCCGTCGGGTCGACAGCTGAATGCTCTGGTTCTGGGCGCCGCTGTCGCTGTCAACGACAGGGCTAGAGGCCGACTTCTCGGTAAATTTCTCGGCGACGGGATGGAGCGCCATGGCGGCCGGTGCCAGCAGGCCCACGGCCAGCGGACGGCCGGGGCGCATGGCCACGCGCCAGAACTGCACCGTGCCCAGGCGCTGCAGCATGGCGCGGGTATGGTCGGCCTCGCCAGCGCTGATGCCGCCGCTGGTCAGCACCACATCGGCCAGCGTGGCGGCTTCGCGCAAACACTCTTCCAGCACCCGGGGCTCGTCGGGCACGGCGCCCAGATCCAGCACCTGGGCGCCGAGGCGGCGCAGCAGGCCCTGGAGGCTGAAGCGGTTGCTGTCGTAGATCGCACCTTCGCGCGGCGCGGCGCCGGGGCTGAGCAGCTCGTCGCCCGTGGAGAAATAGGCCACGCGCAGGCGGCGGCGCACCGTGACCTGGCCCAGGCCCAGGCTGGCGAGCAGGCCCAGGGCCGCGGGCGTGAGGCGCTGGCCGGCCTGCAGCGCGACCGAGCCCTGGCGCAGGTCCTCGCCGCGCAGGCGGCGGTTGGCGCCCGGGCTCAGGGCGCCCGCATCCAGCTGTATGGAGTCGGCGTCCGACGTGACCTGCTCATGGGGCACGACCGTATCCAGCCCGGCGGGCATGACGGCTCCCGTCATGATCTTCAGGCATTCCCCCGCAGCCAATCGGCCTGGCCAGGGCGCGCCGGCCAGAGCCGTGCCCTTGACGCGCAGCGAAAGCGGCTGGCCCGGCCGGGCCAGCGCGAGTTCGGCGCCCGCGAACGCATAGCCGTCCATGGCGCTGTTGTCATGGGGCGGCACGTTGACGGGGCAGATCAGGTCCTCGGCCAGCACGCGGTCCAGCGCTTCGGGCAGGGCCAGGGTCTCCAGCTCGGCCACGGCGCCCATGGGCTGCAGCAAGGCAGCGAGCTGCTGCAGCACCTGGGTGGTGGTCAGGGTCTGGGCATTGGCGGAGGCGGCAGGTTGAAAAATCGCGGTCATAACAGCAAAAAAGAAAACCGCATGGCGCGCCCATAGGGTTGTGACAATACTTTACGCGTTTTGGCCTGCCGTGCCGGCGTCCCGGAGCGAGTTCTCAGGACTTTGCGCCTGGAGCCAGTTGCTCCAGATCATGCAGCTGGGCCAGGGTGTTGGCGTTGGCAAATACATGCCGCTCGCCCGGGAGCTGGAACACCGCCTGGGCGCAGCGGTGCTGGCCGGTCCAGGCGTCGATCTTGCGGCCGCCGCCGATGATGAAGCGCTCCAGGCTGTCCCTGAGCGTGGCGCGGAGCAGGCAGAACACGGGCTGGGCGCGCAGCTCGCCCGCACCATGCTCCAGATCCCAGCCATGGGCGACGACGATGTCGGCCTCGCCGCGCGCCTCAAGCATGCGCTCGGCCAGGTCGGCGGGGAACAGCGGCGTGTCGCAGGGCACGCACAGCAGCCATGGAGTGGTGCAGTGCGCGAGGCCCGCCATGAAGCCGGCCAGCGGGCCCGGGTAGTCGGGCAGGGCATCGGCGCAGACCCGGGCGTCCAGCGGCCGGCCCAATGCCGCATAGGCTTCGGCATTGCGGTTGGCATTGAGCAGCAGCGGTCCCACCTGGGGCGCCAGCCTCTGCAGGGCATGCAGAGCCAGCGGCCGGCCAAGAAAGTTCTGCAGGCCCTTGTCCACGCCGCCCATGCGCGCACCGCGCCCGCCGGCCAGCACGCAGCCGGTGATGTCCTGGGGTGAGATCGGGACAGGCATGGGGCGCTCAGCCGCCGATATAGCTCATCTCGATGCGGCGCGAGCCGGTGGCCTGGGCCACGTCGGGCGGCAGCTCGCTGCGCAGCTGGGAGTAGCGGTCGTCGCGCTGCTGCCAGATGGGAGCGATGGCGGCGGCAATCTCCGCATCGCTGGCGCCGCCGCGCAGCAGGCCGCGCAGGTCCCAGCCCTGGCTGGCAAACAGGCACAGATAGAGCTGGCCTTCGGTGGACAGGCGCGCGCGGTTGCAGTCGCCGCAGAAAGCATGGGTGACGCTGCTGATGACGCCGATCTCGCCGAGCTGCGGATCGTGCCTGCCGGCCGCATCGGCATAACCCCAGCGCACGGCGGTCTCGCCGCGTACGCTGGCTTCCAGGGGCACCAGAGGCAGCTCGGCGCGCAGGCGCGCGATGACCTCGTCCGAGGGCAGGACCTCGTCCATGCGCCAGCCATTGGTCGCGCCCACATCCATGTATTCGATGAAGCGCAGCGTCACGCCCGTGCCGCGGAAGTGGCGGGCCATGGGCAGGATCTGGTCGTCATTGGTGCCGCGCTTGACCACCATGTTCACCTTGATGTGCGACAGGCCCACGGCCTGTGCGGCCTCTATGCCGGCCAGCACGTCGGCCACGGGAAAGTCCACGTCATTCATGCGGCGGAACACGGTGTCGTCCAGGCCGTCAAGGCTCACGGTGACGCGGTTCAGGCCCGCATCCTTGAGCGCGCGGGCCTTGCGCGCCAGCAGCGAGGCATTGGTGGTCAGCGTCAGGTCCAGCGGCTGGCCGTCGGGCGTGTGCAGCTCGGCCAGCTGGGCGATCAGGGTCTCGAGGTTTTTGCGCAGCAGCGGCTCGCCGCCCGTCAGGCGCAGCTTGCGCACGCCATGGGCCACGAACAGCCGCGCCAGGCGCGTGATTTCCTCGAAGCTCAGCAGCGAGCCATGGGGCAGGTACTGGTAGTTCTTGTCGAAAACTTCCTTGGGCATGCAGTAATTGCAGCGGAAGTTGCAGCGGTCGGTGACGCTGATGCGCAAATCGTGCAAAGGCCGTCCCCATCGATCCTGCAGTCTTCCGGTGGGAGTCTGCAAGGTGTTGGGGACGATTGCGGGGCGAGATGCCGCACGCTCATCGACCAGGGGGATCACACGTTCTGCCATGGCCTCGATTGTGCCGCAAGCCCGAAGTCCAGCCGGCGAACGGGCTTGTTTCGAATCCTGGTTTTGATAGCTGCAGGCGCTTTGGCGGTCGGGCTTCAGGCCGGGTCGATGGCCGGCTTGGCGGCCTGCGGCTGGATAGGTTGCCAGCCCGCGAACTCGGGATAGAACGCGGCCACGCCGGGGCCGTTGAAATCCCAGCCCAGGCATTGCCCCAGATGGCGCGGCGGCTGGCCCGAGCCATCGGTGCGGAACTGGTTGAGCACGGTGTGAAAGGCCGGCGTGGCCATGTTGAACAGCAGCTCGCGCAGATGGGTGCAGCCCACGACGCCGCCCAGCTTGTCCTGGATGGCACGGCGCCAGCCGCGCGCGATGCAGCTGCCGACCATCTGCTGCATCGATCGCGTGGCCTCGGGGCAATGGCCCAGTGGGTGGTCGTCCATGGCCGCGTCTATCGCATGCACCACCATGTCCGCGTCTATCGTCAGCCGGATCCACATATGGTGGATGGGCTTGCCCGCGGGAACCTGGCGCTGGCCGTGCAGCTCGATGTCGTAGGTCTTCTGGTCTATGAGCTCGGCTTCCACATCCCACATGCCGTCGTCGCGGGCATAGCCCCGGTATTTGACGTCGCGCATATGAATGGGAACCGGCTGGCGTTTGGCGCTGGAAGGCAGGGGCATGAGGTATCCGTGGTGCGGCGGGCGATGGGCGCGGGGTCCATGTCCGCCATGATTCTGGTGCGGACCGGGCACAGCCCGGCAACCGCTGATTATCAAAGAGGACGCCGGCCTGTCCAGCGCCAGCGGGACAGGTGGTTTCTGGCCGCCGCGCATCAACCCGCCGCGCTTTGGCCAGCCGCGCGTATCTGGCCCGTGGCCGCCGCGCTTCTGAGTGCGGCCAGGTCCAGCACCTCCAGCTTGCCGCGCCGCAGCTGCAGCCAGCCGGCCTGCTGCAGCTCCTGCAGTATCTGGTTGGTGGTCTGGCGCGACAGGCCCAGCATGCGCGCCAGCTGCTCCTGCGACACGGCCAGCTCCCGGTGGGTGCGCAGGCGGTCGGCCCATTGTTCATGGCCCAGGGCCATCTGCACCAGCCGGTGCATCAGACGCTGCGGCGCGGGCAGCACGGTCTGCTCCTCGAGCGCGATCAGGCTGGCGCGCAGCTTGTCCGTCAGCAGCAGCGCCATATGCCTCCAGTACAGCGGATGGGCCTCCAGCCAGTCGTGCAGGGGTGCGATGGGCATTTGCAGCAGCGCGCAGGCGGAGTTGGCATAGGCATCATGGGTGCGCGCCTGGCCGTCGAACAGCGCGATCTCGCCCAGCCACATCGGGGCTTCCACCAGCGTCAGCAAGGCCGTGCGCGTATGTTCCTGCAGCGTGGCCGTGCCGGAGATGCTGAGCGAGCCGCGCGCCACCGCATACAGGCCGCAGGGGGCATCGCCGCGGCGGAACAGCCATTCGCCCGGGGCCAGAAAGCGCGGACGGGCCAGCGCCTGCAGCTGCCCGGCCAGCGCGGGCGGCAGTGCGCGAAACCAGCGTCCGGCCTGGACTATGGCCCAGAGCTCGGCGGTCGACACCTTGAACAGATTGCTGCGCTTGCGCGCAGAGGCCGGTGCGGTCGGCAAAACGGGAAACTCTTGTGTCGGTTGCATGACAGACGGCAAGGTTGAGGCTGCGCCAACATGCTCGGACAAGCCACAAGGAGACACAGCGATGAAAACCCTAGTCGACCAGTTGTCGAACTATGCCGACTACCACCGCGACCCGCGCAACATCCTCACCCACTACATCGGCGTGCCCATGATCATGTTGGCCGTGGTCATACTGCTGGCGCGGCTGGAGCTGGGCCGGATCGCGGGCTTTCCGGTTTCGTTGGCACTGCTGGCGGCCCTGGCCGCGGCCGTCTATTACTGGCGGCTGGACGGGCGCTACGGCCTGTTCATGACGGCGCTGCTGGCCGCCATGCTGGTCCTGGCCGCACCGCTGGCGGCGCAGTCCCTGGGTTTATGGCTGGCCTGGGGCCTGGGTCTGTTCGGCATAGGCTGGGTGATCCAGTTCATAGGCCACTATTACGAAGGGCGCAAACCCGCGTTCTTCGACGATGTGATGGGCCTGCTGATAGGCCCGCTGTTCGTGGCGGCCGAACTGGGCTTTGCACTGGGGCTGCGCAAGGACGTGCAGGCCGCCGTGGAGCAGCGCAGCGGCCCCGTGCGCCGGCGGGAAATGCTCAAGGCCTGAGGGACTATGAAGAAGGTAGCGGCAGGCGCAGTCCGGTAAAGGGTTGGAGGCCGATCCGGCTTTTGAGGAGGGGCGGGGCGCCGCATCTTTCAAGCATGTAATTCCAGCGTTAGGGTCATGCGCCTAGAATTGCGGGGTGACCCCTAGCGGGGCTTTTTTTGTTTTACCTCTTTGACCATCATGTCTCTGAACAACGTGACCCCCGGCTCCAAGGCGCCCGAAGTCTTCAACGTCATCATCGAAATCTCGGCCAACTCCGCTCCCGTGAAGTACGAAGTGGACAAGGAAACCGGCTGCCTGTTCGTGGACCGCTTTCTGGGTACGGCCATGCACTACCCCGTGAACTACGGCTATGTGCCTCAGACTCTTTCCGGCGACGGCGACCCCGTGGACGTGCTGGTGATGACTCCCTTCCCCCTGCCCAGCGGCGTGGTTGTGCCCTGCCGCGCCATCGGCATTCTGCAGATGGAAGACGAATCCGGCGTGGACGGCAAGGTGCTGGCCGTGCCCACCCAGAAGCTGCTGCCTTCCTACGACAAGATCAACCACCTCAGCGACATCCATGAGCTGACGCTGCAGCAGATCGCCCACTTCTTCGAGCACTACAAGGACCTGGAAAAGGGCAAGTGGGTCAAGGTTCTGGGCTGGAAGGGCCTGGACGTGGCGCACAAGGAAATCACCGACGGCATCGCCAACTACAAGGGCTGAGCCACGGCAGTCACGAGACTCTAACCTTGGGGCGCGGCAAGTCTGCGCCATCGGGATGGATACAATTTAAAACGCACCCGGCAGCGATGCCCGGTGCGTTTTTTGTGGCCTGTACAGGCACTTGCCGTCAAGAAAAATGGGGGAGAGTCGCATGAGTTGGAAGATTTCGGACTGGCGCATCGGGACCAAGCTGGGCATCGGCTTTCTGGCCCTGGTGTTTTTCTCTGCCTTGCTGGGCCTGGTGGCCTGGCTGCAACTGACCCAGATTCATGCCGCGGGCATGACGATGTCCGAAGTGGCCCTGCCCAGTGTCTACAACGCGGCCTCCATGCGCTCCGAGTACAACCGCCTGCGCCGCCATGAAGCCGGGATTGCCACCGCGCGCACCCTGGTGGAGATAGAAGGCTACGAGACGCAGAGCCAGCAGCGTTTCAAGACCATTGCGGCTCAGGAGAAGGTGCTGGAAGGCCTGATCGAAGGCGATGCGCTGCGCCAGTCCTATGCGAGCTATCAGAGCCTCAAGGCTCAGTTCGTCAAGCTGCATGAGCAGCTGCTGGCCCGTGCCCGAGACGGCAACTACAACACCGTGGACGACCAGGCCGCCATGGCCGATGAGCTGGGTCTGTTCTTCGCGGGGGAGTCGGAAGCCGCGTTCAGCCAGCTGGCCGAGAGCACGGGCAAGTTCATGACGCTGCAGCTTGAGGCGGCGGCCCGCGCGCAGGAAGCGGAAAAAGCCAGTTTCGCGCTGGCCCGCTACTGGTTGCTGGCGACGCTGGCCCTGGTCATCGTGATCGCGGCCGGGGTCGGCTTCGCGATGACGCGCGCCATCACCGGTCCGGTCGCCACGGCCGTTCAGTTTGCCCAGGGTGTGGCGGCGGGGCAACTCGGCACCGTCATCAGCAACCAGCGGCGCGACGAAATGGGTTTGCTGCTCAATGCGCTCGAGGATATGCGGCGCCAACTCGCGTCCGTGGTGCAGGAAGTACGCGGCAATGCCAACGGCGTGGCCCTGGCCTCGCGCGAGATTGCCCAGGGCAACGCCGATCTTTCGGTACGCACCGAAAGCCAGGCCAGCGCTCTTGAAGAGACCGCGGCCTCCATGGAGCAGCTGGGCTCCACCGTGCGCCAGAACGCCGACAACGCCCAGGCCGCCAATCAGATGGCGAGGAATGCCTCGGATGTGGCGGGACGCGGCGGCGCTGTGGTCGCTCAGGTGGTGGATACCATGAAGGGCATCAACGACAGCAGCCGCCAGATTGCCGACATCATCGGCGTCATCGACTCCATCGCTTTCCAGACCAATATCCTGGCGCTCAACGCGGCCGTGGAAGCCGCGCGTGCCGGCGAGCAGGGCCGCGGCTTTGCCGTGGTGGCGGGAGAGGTGCGCACCCTGGCTCAGCGCAGCGCCGAGGCTGCCAAGGAAATCAAGCAGCTGATTACCGCCAGCGTGGAGCGCGTCGAGCAGGGCTCGCAACTCGTGGACAAGGCCGGCGCGACCATGGCCGAGATTGTCGGCGCCATCGGTCGCGTCACCGACCTCATGGGCGGCATCAGTGCCGCCAGCCACGAGCAGAGCCAGGGCGTGGCCCAGGTGGGCGAGGCCGTGGCTCAGATGGAGCAGAGCACTCAGCAGAACGCGGCCCTGGTCGAGCAGAGTGCGGCTGCCGCCGATTCACTGCAGCGCCAGGCCCAGGCGCTCGTGGATTCCGTGGCTGTGTTCAAGCTGGCCGGTCAGGATCAGGGTTTTGCCGCCTCCGCCATGGCCGCTAGGCCGGCCGGCGCGGGCCGCTTGGCCCGGATCGAGGCCAGCGACCAGGTCTTGCTCTGAGCTAGAGCCGGATCGGGCGCAGCCCTCGGCGCGGCGCCACCCTCTCGGGATTCCCCATCTCCAGGCTGCAATTGCAGCCTGTTTTCATTTGTCTATGCAATTTTTCTTGACCTGCATCAAGAAGGTTGTGTAACTTCGGGGCTCTGTGGAGTGATTTAATCCAAGTCTAATGAATTTGATATTTGATATTTGATATTTGATATTGAATTTCATGACGCTATTGAGCCGCGAGGTGGTTAAAAGAATGCTGTAAGTATTGCGTGCTAAGAAAATGATAATGGGCGACTGGAAGGATTATTTTCTGACGCCGCCAGATGTCGTTTGTTAATGGGTATTCTCAAAAAACTATCGGTTTTATGCAGCGCTTTTAAATTTTGCCGGCGCTCATAATAAATTCAATAAGAGAAGAGGGAGGTGCTTCCATGAAAAGCATCAAAATATCCACCCGTATCCTGGGTGTTTTTGGCGTTCTCGTATTCCTGCTGCTGGCCGTGGTGCTGGTGGCGCTGACGCAGCTGCGCTCCATGCGTGGCAGTACCGAGACCATTACCGATAATGCGCTGCCCAGCGTGGAAATCATCAATGCGATGAACACCGAACTGGTGCGGGCACGGCTGCTGGAACTGCGCCATGTCAACAGCAGCGATCCGGCCTATATGGCTGAGGTGGAAAAGCAGTTTGCCGACCTGCAAAATCGTCTGGCGCAAGACAAGAAAATCTATGAGCCCCTGATCTTCGCCAAAGAGGAGAGGGATCTGTATACCCAGTTTCTCGCCGAGCGTGAGCGTTATGTGGGTTTGAACCAGCAGCTGTTCGCGCTCTCCCGCAACGGCAATCAGGAGCAGGCCCGGGATCTGCTGGGCGCCGAGTCCCTGAAGGTCTACAACGAATCATCGGCCACGCTGAAGAAGCTCACCCAATACAACGGCGACATGGCCAGGAATGAGGCCCGGCTGGCCGAGGCCGTGTACGGGCGCTCGGTCGCGCTGCTGCTGATCGCGGCGGTGGCGGCCGTGCTGCTGGCGGTGGTCGCGGGCATCTGGCTGGTGCGCTCCATACGCGCGCCGCTGGAGCAGGCGGTCAAGGCTGCGGATCGCGTGGCCGGCGGTGACCTCAGCGGCCT
Organism: Comamonas guangdongensis; assembly: GCF_041079535.1. Taxonomy (NCBI): domain Bacteria; kingdom Pseudomonadati; phylum Pseudomonadota; class Betaproteobacteria; order Burkholderiales; family Comamonadaceae; genus Comamonas; species Comamonas guangdongensis. The sequence goes on from NZ_JBFYGN010000009.1 coordinate 169,939, forward strand.
CATCCATGTGGAGCGCCATGACGAGACGGGTCAGCTGCTCAATGCGCTGGAGCGCATGCAGACTAGCCTGGTGCAGACCGTGCGCGTGGTGCGCCTGAATGCGGAGGGCGTGGCTTCGGCCAGCGCCCAGATCGCCTCGGGCAATGCCGACCTTTCGAGCCGGACCGAGGAGCAGGCCAGCGCTCTCGAAGAGACCGCGGCCTCCATGGAGCAACTGGGCTCCACCGTGCGCCAGAATGCCGACAACGCCCGCGCCGCCGACCAGATGGCGGCCAAGGCCTCGCAGGTCGCCAAGCAGGGCGGCGCCGTGGTGGCCGAAGTGGTCGAGACCATGAAGGGCATTAACGACAGCAGCCACCAGATTGCCGACATCATCGGCGTCATCGACTCCATCGCTTTCCAGACCAATATCCTGGCGCTCAACGCGGCCGTGGAAGCCGCGCGTGCCGGCGAGCAGGGCCGCGGCTTTGCCGTGGTGGCGGGCGAGGTGCGGACCCTGGCCCAGCGCAGCGCCGAGGCCGCCAAGGAGATCAAGGCCTTGATCAACACCAGCGTGGAACGCGTGGAGCAGGGCACGCAACTGGTGGACCGGGCCGGTGCGACCATGGCCGACATCGTGGCCGCCATACGCCGCGTGACGGACATCATGGCCGAAATCAGTGCCGCCAGCCACGAGCAGAGCCAGGGCGTGGCCCAGGTGGGCGAGGCCGTGACCCAGATGGACCAGACCACGCAGCAGAATGCGGCCCTGGTCGAGGAAAGTGCGGCCGCTGCCGGCGCGCTGCGCAAACAGGCGCAGGATCTGGTGGCTGCGGTGGCGGCGTTCCAGCTGCCCGCCAATGCCTTGTACGAGCAGCGTCCAGTGGCGGCGGCCAGGGTCGTGAGCGCGGCCACCGTGCGGCGCCCGCCGGCGGCTCAGGCCGCTCCCAGGAGCATGGTCCAGAGCGCGGCGCCCCGGGCCTTGGCCGGCCATGGTGCGGCCAAGGCGCCGGTGAACGAGGAGGAGTGGGAGAGTTTCTGAGCCTCCCCTGCTTTGGAAAAGGCCGCGGCGAAGCGGCCTTTCTTCATGCTGCGGGTGGGGCGCCGCGCCGCAGCGGGCTGTGCGCCTGCAGCTCCTGCACATAGCCGGCCATGCCCGCTCCCTCCCGGTCCAGGAAGCGCGCAATCGCATCGGCAAACGCCGGATGGGCCACCCAGTGGGCGCTGGGCGTGGCCACGGGCAGCAGGGCACGCGCCATCTTGTGCTCGCCCTGGGCTCCACCTTCGAAGCTGGCAAAGCCGTGGGCAATGCACCACTCTATGGGCTGGTAGTAGCAGGCCTCGAAGTGCAGGCAGTCCACGCGCTCCAGTGCGCCCCAGTAGCGGCCATAGGCAGCCATGTTCTTGATAGCTGGCAGCGCTTGATCAGTGACGGTTTCATCTAGGTTTTGGGCTGAAACCCTGGCTGGGTCCGCGCTAACTGCTATCAAACTGCAGGCGATCGGCTGCCCGTCGCGCTCGGCGATGAACATGACCCAGTTCTCGGGCATGGTTTGGGCCATGGCCGCGAAGAACTCGGGCGCCAGATAGGGCGGATTGCCATGCTCCAGATAGGTGCGCTCGTAGCAGCGGTAGAAGAAAGCCCAGTCCGCCGCGCCGATCTCCGGGCCTGCCAGGGTTCTGAAACTCACGCCGGCTTCACGGACCTTGCGTCGCTCCTGGCGTATCTTCTTGCGCTTTTCCTGGTTCAGCGAGGCCAGAAACCCCTCGAAGTCCTGCCAGACCGGGCCTGCGCGGTTCGACCAGTGAAACTGCAGGCCGCTGCGCTGCATCCAGCCTGCCTGCTCGCAGGCCGCCAGATCATCGGCGTCGCCGAACAGCAGATGCAGCGACGACAGCTGCATGACGGCCGCCCATTCCTGCACCGCCCGCACCAGCGCCACCCGCAGCGCGGGGCTGCGGGCCAGCAGGCGCGAGCCGGGCACGGGGGTGAAGGGCACGGCCAGCACGGCCTTGGGGTAATAGGGCAGGCCATGCTGCTCATAGGCGCGGGCCCAGGCCCAATCGAACACATATTCGCCATATGAATGGGTCTTGAGATACAGCGCACAGGCGGCCAGCAGCTCGTTTCCATCCCAGAGGGTGATGATGCGAGCGTTCCAGCCGGTTTCGGGCGTGGCGCTGCCGCTGCGCTCCATGGCGGCCAGGTACTCGTGGCGCATGAAGGGTGTGGGCGTGGTTTGCGAGGCCAGCAGCGCATTCCAGGTTTGTGCATCCAGCTGCTGCACGCTGGTGAGCACGCGAGTGATAATCGTGTTTTCGGCCATGCCCTGATCGATGCGGGGGCCGGTGGCCTCACCGCCTTGCTTGCTTTTCATGACGCTTTCCATCTGCTGTGCCCAACGCAATTTTGTCGTGGGTGACCTCTCTGGCAATGTCCAGAAAATCATTGCCGCCGCTGCCGAAGCTTATGCCAACGGAGCCCGCCTGCTGCTCACGCCCGAGCTGTCGCTGTGTGGTTATGCGGCCGAAGACCTGTATCTGCGTCCCGCTTTTCTCGAGGCCTGCGAGGCGGCGCTGCAGCAGCTGCAGGAGGCCTGCGTCCAATGGCCGGGTCTGGCGCTGGTGATAGGCCACCCGCAGCGCGATGCGGCGACCGGTCTGCTGCTGAACATGGCCAGCGTGCTCAAGGACGGCCGGCTGACAGCGGGCTACGCCAAGCAGCTGCTGCCCAATTTCGGGGTGTTCGACGAGCAGCGCTATTTTGCAGCGGGCAACGGCTCCTGTGTGATCGAGATTGAAGGCATCAAGCTGGGTCTGCTGATCTGCGAGGACGCCTGGCATCCGGGCCCGGCCCTGGCCGCGGCGGCCGCGGGCGCGCAGCTGCTGGCCGTCATCAACGCCTCGCCGTTCCATAGCGGAAAACAGGCCGAGCGCGAGACGGTGCTGGCGCAGCGCGCCAGGGAAGCCGGGGTGCCCCTGATCTATTCCCATTTGGTGGGCGGGCAGGACGAGGTGGTGTTCGACGGCTGCTCGTTCGCCGTGCAGGCCGATGGCCGGATGGCGGCGCGCGCGGCCGCGTTCGAGGAAGAGCTGCCCATGGTGGCTGCGCATCTGGTCGACGGCCGCGTCAGCCTGATGGGCGAGCTCAAGCCGCAGCTTGGCCGCGAGCATGCGCTGTGGTCGGCCCTGGTGCTGGCCGTGCGCGACTATGTGGGCAAGAATCGCTTTCCGGGCGCGCTGATCGGCCTGTCGGGCGGCATGGATTCGGCCCTGGTGCTCGCGATTGCCGTGGATGCGCTGGGTGCGGACAAGGTGCGCACGGTGATGATGCCCTCGCCCTATACGGCCGACATCAGCTGGCTGGATGCGCGCGAGATGTCCGAGCGCGTGGGCGTGCAGCACGAGGAAATCGATATCGCGCCGCAGTTCGAGGCCTTCAAGGCCGCGCTGGCCGCCACGTTTGCGGGCCGGGCCGAGGACACGACCGAGGAAAACCTGCAGGCGCGCATCCGCGGCACCCTGCTCATGGCCATGAGCAACAAGTTCGGCCACATCGTGCTGACCACGGGCAACAAGAGCGAGATGTCCACCGGCTACTGCACGCTGTACGGCGACATGGCCGGCGGCTTTGCCGTCATCAAGGACGTGTTCAAGACCGAGGTGTTCGAGCTGGCCCGCTGGCGCAATGCCAACGACCCGTGCGGCACGGGCCTGGACCCCATCCCCGAACGCATCATCACGCGCCCGCCCAGTGCCGAGCTGCGCCCGGACCAGAAAGACCAGGACAGCCTGCCCGCCTACGAGGTGCTGGATGCCATCGTCGCCCGCTACATGGAAAACAATGAAAGCATAAGCTCCATCGTGGCCGAGGGTTTTGTGACGGCCGATGTGGAGCGGGTCACGCGTCTGATACAAATCAACGAGTACAAGCGTCGTCAGGCTCCCGTGGGGCCGCGCGTGAGTGTGCGCAGTTTTGGCAAGGACTGGCGCTACCCCATCACCAACAAATTCCGCGCCTGAGCCCTGGCTGCAGACGCTTTGCCGAATTCAATCAATCTAGGAGTCCCCCCATGAAAATGATTACCGCCGTCATCAAGCCTTTCAAGCTCGAAGAGGTGCGTGAAGCCTTGGCCGAGTGTGGGGTGAACGGCCTGACCGTGACCGAGGTCAAGGGTTTTGGCCGCCAGAAAGGGCATACCGAGCTGTACCGCGGCGCCGAGTATGTGGTGGACTTTCTGCCCAAGGTAAAGATCGAGGTGGTGGTCAAGGAGGAAGATGTGGACCGCTGCGTGGATGCCATCGTGAATGTAGCGCGCACCGGCAAGATCGGCGACGGCAAGATCTTCGTGACCCCCGTGGAGCGAGTGGTGCGCATCCGCACCGGCGAGCTGGACGACACCGCCATCTGAGCCATGTCATTCGGCAACCAAAAAGCCAGACCTTGAGTCTGGCTTTTTTCTTATTCGCTGTGACCGACTCTGCACCCTGGCCGCAGCCCATGAGATTGGCGTGCCCGAGCCAGAGATGCCGAGCAAGGGCCGCCCCGCAGCGCAGGCATTGTCCTCCTCGAGGGAGGCGGCGTAAGCCGCTCAGGGGGTCAAATGACCGAGCGCAGCGAAGGCGTCTCCAGGCGGGTGCCGGAGTTCTGCACCAGGTTCTGCAGCAGCGCGGGCGCATCGCTGCTGCTCTCGATCAGGCCCAGCTGCCACTCGCCCATCAGTCCGCTGCCCACGCAGGACTGCAAAAACTGCAGCATGGTGTCGTAGTAGCCGTCCACATTGATGAGGCCTATGGGCTTGTCGTGGTAGCCCAGCTGGCGCCAGGTCCAGACCTCGAACAGCTCCTCGAAAGTGCCTATGCCGCCGGGCAGGGCGACAAAGGCATCGCTGCGCTCGGCCATCATGGCCTTGCGCTCGTGCATGTTCTTGACGATGTGCAACTCGTCGCAAGCCTGGTTGGCCAGCTCCTTGTCCACCAGCGCCTGGGGAATGATGCCGACCACGCGGCCGCCGGCCTGGCGTGTGGCCTCGGCCACCACGCCCATGAGGCCGCTGCGCCCGCCGCCGTAGACCAGCTGGCCGCCGCGCTCGCCTATCCATTGGCCCACGGCCTTGGCGACTTCGGTGAATTGGGGGTTGGTGCCGGGGCGCGAGCCGCAGTACACGCAAACGGAAAAAGCAGGATATGTCATGCGATGAAACGGTGATAGAGGGCGGCGGCCCAGACGGCGCCGCACAGCCATAGCGACAGAAAGACAGCGGCGCTGCCCATGTCCTTGGCTTTTTTGGAAAGCTCGTGCCACTCCGGGCCCACGCGGTCGATGGCGGCCTCGATGCCGGTATTGAGCAGTTCCACGATCAGTACCAGGGTCACGGTGCCGGCCAGTAGGGTGGTCTGCTCCCAGCTCTGGCCCAGCCAGAAGGCCGCGGGAATCATCACCAGGGCACAGATGGATTCCTGCTGAAAGGCTTTTTCGTGCCAGCCGGCCTTGAGTCCGGCCAGCGAATAGCCGCCGGCATGCAGAAAGCGGGACAGGCCGGTGCGGCTTTTTTGCGGATTGACGGGATCGGGTTGGCTCATGAAGAACGGGAATCAGCGAATACGTTTGGGCGCGGGAGCCTGGTGCACCAGCCGGGTGCCGGCCCAGGCATCGTGCCAGAACTGCTTTTGCGGATGGAAGCGGCTGAGCAGAGCCCAGATCAGAATCCATCCCAGCAGCAGCACCAGCACCTCCAGCGCAGGAAGACCCAGCGGATAGAGCAAGGCCAGCGGCGGCAGCCACCACATCCAGCTGGCGGCATAGCGCAGCAGCGCACGGGTCTGGGTCAGCGGCCGGCCCTGGGCATCCACCACGCGGATATGCCAGGTTTTCATGGCCAGGGTCTGGCCCTTGCTCCAGAACCAGACAAAGTAAATGCCCAGCACCACCAGCATAAAGGCCTGCAGGGCATGGCGGTTGTCCAGCGCGTTGCGGGTCTGGGAAAGCGTGCCGAACAGATAGCCGGCAATGAAGACCACGCCAAACAGCAGCATACCTTCATAAAGCCAGCAAGCCATACGCCGGCGTAGGTTGGGTGCTATCAATGTGGGAGTTTCTGGAGCCGCTGCGGCGTCATCATGAACCCGTGTGTCTTGCTGCATGGGCTCATTGTAGAGGGCGCTTCAGTTCCCTTGAGGGCCGCTGATGCTGCTGCCGTGCGAATCTTGCGCTGGCGCATCCAAAGGCGGCAGCGTGGTGGGCGTGGCACGCGGAATGTCCACGGGCGCGGTCTCCACGATCGCCGAAGGCTGGCGGATGGGCTGGGTCTCCACCATGGCCGGAGTGGCCGGCACGGGCGGCGGCGGGTGGTGGATGGTGGCCGGAGGGATCTTGGGCAGATTCGGCACGGTATTGGGGGTCGCCGTGGCCGCGGGAATGCGCGCCAGCTTCTTGGGCGATACCGGCTTGATGGCCGGGGCGGCCGTCACCACCTTGGGTGCGGCACGGGCGGCCAGCAGGCTTTTTTCTTCTTCGCTGAGCGCCTGATAGGCCTCCCACTGGGCCTGCTTGTCGGTGGCCAGCTTGTTGGTGATGGCAAAGTTCAGCCGGGCCTGGTTGCGCTGGGCAGCGCTCAGGCTGGACCAGGATTCCATGCGGCCGCGCAGTTTCTCCTGCTCTTTTTCACTGAGCTTGTCGAAGCTGTCGGCCAGGGCAATCCAGCGGCGTTTCTGTCCCGCGCCAATCATGGGCCAGCGCTCTTCCAGGGGGTTGAGCACCTCGCGCTGGTGGCGGCTCAGCTCGGCCCAGCGCGGGCCCGCCGCCATCGTGCTGGCTTTTTGGCGGCTGCCCGCATCGGCATGCATGGCCTTGGAGGCCGCGACCGTGGCCGGCGGCACGGAACTGGGGGCCAGCCTGACCTGCTGCACCACGCTCCAGCCTGTCCAGGCCAAGGCCATCAACAGCGCCGCCGCCATGACGGCGGCGGTGTTGCCAGGTTGCAGAAGGTTGCGCTTTTCAGTAGGCATTCAGATGCGAGGAGCGGTATCAGTGCTCTGTGGCGGGGGCAGAGGTCTTGAGGAACTGGACGAAGCCGGGGTCGGCATAGGCGGCGGGCGGCAGATCATCGGTCAGCAGGGCGGTATCCACCTCGGTGACCTCGCTCAACACGCTTTGATCCGATTGAGCGTTATAAACCACGAGGCCGGCAATCAGCGCAAAAACCGGAATCGCCGACACCAGGGCGCGCCACCAGCCGCGGCCCTCTTCTTCGGGGCTGCCCAGCGTCATGGTGTGGCCATGGGCCGAGGCTGCGGCCTGGGTGCGCAGCACGGAAACCTCGCGGCGGCGCTCGGACACGGCTCTCTCGCGCGAGGCGCGCAGGCGCTCTATCACCTCGTAGGGCAGCAGGGCTTCACCCTCACTCAGTCGGGCAGTGATCTGACGGGCAATACGGTCGGCAGCCTGTTCTTGCCGGAGTGTGGGCGCGGATTTCATAACTCGATTCCTTTAGCCTTGAGTGCCTTGCTCAATGTTTGTATGGCGCGGAAACAGTGTGTTTTTACACTGCCTTCGGAACAACCCATAGCGGCAGCGGTCTCTGCGACATCCATCTCTTCCCAATAACGCATGAGAAACGCCTCGCGTTGACGCGTCGGCAGCTCCTGTATTTCTTTTTCTATGCTTTGCAGAACCTGTTTGCGTTCCGTCAGGTTTTCGGCGTTGTGGGTATTGGCCTCGTCGCTGTTGGTGGCATAGGTTTCCAGCCAGTCGAAGTCTCCATCGTCGTCCGAAGACGATTCCAGGTCGCTGAAGTGGGTAAAGACCGCGTTCTGGGTCTTCTGGCGGCGGAACCAGTCCAGCGTGCAATTGGAGAGAATGCGCTGGAACAGCATGGGCAGCTCGTTGGCCGGCTTGTCGCCATAGTGCTGGGCCAGCTTGAGCATGCTGTCCTGCACTATATCCAGGGCGGCCTCCTCGTCGCGGACGTGGAAAACGCTGCGTTTGAACGCACGTTTTTCGACGCCTTTGAGGAATGCAGACAGTTCTTGTTCTGTGGCCAAGAGAGAAAAACCCTGGAAAAGCGGGGGCAGGCCCCTTGGGGAAAGGGACGATTATCGCATCGACTGATGTTTTTTGGCGTACTGCGATCGAGGGTCTTGTTGCAGTGCGATAATGTTTCGACTTAAAGAAGCAAACGGATCACGGTCCGGCGTACACACAAACGCCCATGGCTCGTGGTCTTAAGTCCTAAACCGGCCTCACAAGGGCTTCAGGCTAAGGGCACCGAAGGTTTTTCGTTAGAGAAATTCACAAAGGTTGATCATGGAAATCTCCAAAGCCGAGCTGGCCTCCGCGGCCGCCGCATCCTCCCCCAAGAGCGCCCAGGAATTGATGGGCTCCGAGATCCTCGTCAAATCGCTGCAGGCCGAAGGCGTCAAGCAGCTGTGGGGCTATCCCGGCGGGGCCGTGCTCTATATCTACGACGCGCTCTACAAGCAAGACAGCATTCAGCATGTGCTGGTGCGCCATGAACAGGCCGCCGTGCATGCAGCCGACGGCTTTGCGCGTGCCACGGGCGAGGTGGGTGTGGCGCTGGTGACCTCCGGCCCCGGCCTGACCAACGCGGTCACCGGCATCGCCACGGCCTATACCGACTCCATCCCCATGGTAGTGGTGGCCGGCCAGACGTCGACCAACTACATCGGTACCGACGCATTCCAGGAATGCGACACCGTCGGTATCACTCGTCCCATCGTCAAGCACAACTTCCTGGTCAAGGATGTGCGCGATCTGGCAGAGACCATGAAAAAGGCTTTCCACATTGCCCGCACCGGCCGCCCCGGTCCCGTGGTGGTGGATATTCCGAAGGACGTGTCTTTCAAGAAGGCGCTGTACACCGGTTATCCCGAAAAAGTGGAAATGCGCTCGTACAACCCCGTCAAGAAGGGGCATGCAGGCCAGATCCGCAAGGCCCTGCAGCTGCTGCTATCGGCCAAGCGCCCCTATATCTATACGGGCGGTGGCGTGCTGCTGGGCAATGCCTGCAACGAGCTGCGCACCCTGGTGGACATGCTGGGCTACCCTGTGACCCACACGCTGATGGGTCTGGGCGCCTATCCGGCCAGCGACAAGAAATTCCTGGGCATGCTGGGCATGCACGGCACGATCGAGGCCAACAACGCCATGCAGAACTGCGATGTGCTGCTGGCCGTGGGTGCACGCTTCGACGATCGCGTGATCGGCAACCCCAAGCACTTCATGTCGGTGGAGCGCAAGATCGTTCACATCGACATCGATCCTTCCTCCATCTCCAAGCGCGTGAAGGTGGACGTGCCCATCGTGGGCGATGTGAAGGACGTGCTGACGGAGCTGATCGCCATGCTGCGCGAATCCGCCCAGCGTCCCGATGAGGGCGCCCTGGGTCAGTGGTGGGAGACCATCGAGGGCTGGCGCAGCCGCGACTGCCTGAGCTACGACAAGGCCAATACCGAAGTCATCAAGCCCCAGTATGTGGTCGACACGCTGTGGAATATGACCAAGGATGCCGACGCCTACATCACCTCCGACGTGGGCCAGCACCAGATGTGGGCCGCGCAGTACTACCGCTTCGACGAGCCGCGCCGCTGGATCAATTCCGGCGGTCTGGGCACCATGGGTGTGGGCCTGCCTTACGCCATGGGCATCAAGCTGGCCAAGCCCGACTCCGAAGTCTTCTGCATCACGGGCGAAGGCTCGATCCAGATGAACATTCAGGAGCTGGCTACCTGCAAGCAGTACAACACGCCGGTGGTCATCTGCGCGCTGAACAACCGCTTCCTGGGTATGGTGCGTCAGTGGCAGGAAATCGAGTATTCGGGCCGTTATTCGAGCAGCTATATGGACTCGCTGCCCGACTTTGTGAAGCTGGCCGAGGCCTATGGCCACCGCGGCCTGCTGATCGAAAAGCCTGCCGATGTGGAAGCTGCGCTGCGCGAAGCGCGCCGCATCGTGCGCGAAGAAAGCAAGACGGTGTTCCTGGACTTCCGCACCGATCCCACCGAGAACGTGTTCCCCATGGTGCAAGCCGGCCGTGGCATCACGGAAATGCTGCTGGGTGCTGACGATTTGTGATGGCTGGCGGCCGGTTTCGCATGAAATCGGTCATAAGCTCAAAGCTGTCAAGCGCAAGTAGCTATATTCTTAATAGCGTTTTTCGACGAATCTATTGTCCGCCGAGCCTGGCACTTACCGGTGCCAGGGGAGGGCGGCGAAAAGAGGAATCCTTCAATGAAACACATCATCGCCGTGCTGCTCGAGAACGAGCCCGGAGCACTGTCGCGCGTCGTGGGCCTGTTCTCGGCCCGCGGCTACAACATCGAATCGCTGACCGTGGCGCCCACCGAGGACGCATCGCTGTCGCGTATGACCATCCAGACCACGGGTTCGGACGACGTCATCGAGCAGATCACCAAGCACCTGAACCGGCTGATCGAAGTGGTGAAGGTGGTGGACCTGACCGAAGGCGCCTATACCGAGCGCGAGCTCATGATGGTCAAGGTGCGCGCCGTGGGCAAGGAGCGCGAGGAAATGAAGCGCATGGCCGACATCTTCCGCGGCCGCATCATCGACGTCACCGAAAAGAGCTATACCGTGGAGCTCACCGGCGACCAGTCCAAGAACGATGCCTTTCTGCAGGCCATCGACCGCACCGCGATCCTGGAGACCGTACGTACGGGCGCCTCGGGTATTGGCCGCGGCGAACGCATTCTGCGTGTCTAATCAACGCTTTTGAAACTGTTCAAACCTTTTTAACCCCCTAGAGACAAGAGACCTGGAGCCATCATGAAAGTTTTCTACGACAAGGACTGTGACCTGAGCCTGATCAAGGGCAAGACAGTTGCCATCATCGGCTACGGCAGCCAAGGCCATGCCCACGCCCAGAACCTGAACGACAGCGGCGTGAAGGTCGTGGTCGGTCTGCGCAAGGGTGGCTCTTCCTGGGACAAGGTCGGCAAGGCCGGCCTGACCGTGATGGAAGTCAACGATGCAGTGAAGGCCGCCGACGTGGTCATGATCCTGCTGCCCGACGAGAACATCCCCGAGGTGTACAAGAACAACGTCGAGCCCAACATCAAGCCCGGCGCGACCCTGGCTTTTGCCCATGGCTTCAACGTGCACTACAACCAGGTCGTGCCCCGCGCCGATCTGGACGTGATCATGGTCGCCCCCAAGGGCCCCGGCCACACCGTGCGCTCCGAGTACCTGAAGGGCGGCGGCGTGCCTTCCCTGATCGCCATCTACCAGGACAAGAGCGGCAAGGCGCGTGACGTGGCCCTGTCCTATGCCATGGCCAACGGCGGCGGCAAGGGCGGCATCATCGAAACCAACTTCAAGGAAGAAACCGAGACCGACCTGTTCGGCGAGCAGGCCGTGCTGTGCGGCGGCGCGGTGGAACTGGTGAAGATGGGCTTCGAAACCCTGACCGAAGCCGGCTACGCTCCCGAAATGGCTTATTTCGAGTGCCTGCACGAGCTCAAGCTGATCGTGGACCTGATGTACGAAGGCGGTATCGCCAACATGAATTACTCCATCTCCAACAACGCGGAGTATGGCGAGTACGTGACCGGCCCCGAAGTCATCAACGAAGAATCGCGCAAGGCCATGCGCAACGCGCTCAAGCGCATCCAGAGCGGCGAATACGCGAAGATGTTCATCAGCGAAGGCCGCCTGAACTATCCTTCGATGACCGCCCGTCGCCGTCAGAACGCCGAGCACGCCATCGAGCAGGTTGGTGGCCAGCTGCGCTCCATGATGCCCTGGATCTCCAAGAACAAGCTGGTTGACCAGAGCCGCAACTGATGCATGCAGCCCGTCCGGCACCAGCCGGATGAGGCGTGTCGGCAAGAGGCCACCCGCAGGGTGGCCTTTTTCATGCCGGATGCGGCGCGCATGGCGGGTACACTGGCAGCAGGGGCATTGCCGAGATGGCGGTGCTTAAAATACTATGCTTTTAATAGCTGCATGCATATGACATGCAAGCACTGGAGGTCTGTTTAATGCAAAACAGCAACGAGCCCGGCGAAGTCGGCGGCATGCCGCGCAAGCTGCGCAAGGGCATTTATGTGCTGCCCAATCTGTTCACCCTGGCGGCGCTGTTTGGCGGTTTCTACGCCATCGTCATGGCCATGAACAACCAGTTCGAGCTGGCTGCCGTGGGCGTGTTCTGCGCCATGGTGCTCGACAGTCTCGACGGCCGCGTGGCCCGCATGACGCATACGCAAAGCGCGTTTGGCGAGCAAATGGATTCGCTCTCCGACATGGTGTCCTTCGGCGCCGCGCCGGCCCTCATCGCCTATGAATGGGCGCTGCGCCCGCTGGGCCGCTGGGGCTGGATTGCGGCCTTTGTCTACTGCTCCTGCGCGGCTTTGCGTCTGGCGCGCTTCAATGTGAATACCGGCGTGGTGGACAAGCGCTATTTCCAGGGCATGCCTTCGCCCGCGGCCGCGGCCCTGGTGGCCGGCTTCATCTGGCTGACCAGCGCGCTCATGGTCTCGCACCGCGATGTGCCCATCTTTGGTGATGTGATCTCCTGGTTCGGCGGCTATCCCACGGACCGCTCCGATCTGTCCTGGATCATGTTCGCCATCACGCTGTTCGCCGGCCTGACCATGGTGACGAATATTCCCTATTACAGCTTCAAGGACATAGGCGGCGCTAAGAGCATGCCTTTCGTCACCCTGGTGGTGGTGGCGCTGTTGATGGCGGTGGTGAGCATCGAGCCCGCGACCATGCTGTTCCTGGTGTTTGTGGGCTACTCCGTTTCCGGCTATGTGATCTACGCCTGGCGCCGCGCCAAGGGCGAGCATGTGAGCATCGTGGCCACCAGCAAGGACGAGCCCGACGAGCGCGGCCTGCACGAGGATTGAGCGGGCGGCAAAAAACTTGGCGTCCCAAACATTTATTGTGTTAAAGTGATCCGCATGCAAAACCTGTCGCTAGCTCTACTACTAATGTCCAACGGGCAGAGAAAGTAGCGCGCGCGTACAAACACACCCTACTTGGCGGCCCGTAGCATCAGCGACGGGCCGTTTTTGCTTTTGGGCGTCGCTGGAACTGGGTTCAATTTCCTCCATTTCGACTGAAGAGACTCACCATGTTGCAAAACCCTTCCACCAAATACCGCGCTTTCGCCCCCGTGCGCTTGAGCAATCGCACCTGGCCCGACGCGGTAATCACCAAGCCCCCGGTCTGGTGCAGCGTGGACCTGCGTGACGGCAATCAGGCTTTGATCGAGCCCATGGACATCGAGCGCAAGATGCGCATGTTCGAGCAGCTGGTGGAGATCGGCTTCAAGGAAATCGAGGTCGGCTTTCCCTCTGCCTCTCAGATCGAGTTCGACTTCCTGCGCAAGCTCATCGAGGAAGACCGCATTCCCGATGACGTGACCATCCAGGTGCTGACCCAGGCGCGCGAGCATCTGATCCGCCGCACTTTCGAGGCTCTGGAAGGCGCGCCGCGTGCCATCGTCCACCTCTACAACGCCACGGCGCCCGTGATGCGCCGCGTGGTGCTGAACATGAGCGAGGACGAGATCGTGGAGCTGGCGGTGACCAATGCGCAGATGTTCAAGGACATTGCCGCCCAGTATCCGCAGACCCAATGGACCTTCCAGTACTCGCCCGAGATGTACTCGGACACCGAGCTGGAGTTCTCCAAGCGCGTGATCGATGCCGTGACCGCCGTGTGGCAGCCCACGCCCGAGAACAAGTGCATCATCAATCTGCCCACCACGGTGGAGCATTCCACGCCCAATATCTTTGCCGACATGGTGGAGTGGACGCACCGCAACATCGAGCGCCGCGACAGCGTGGTGATCTCGGTCCACCCGCACAACGATCGCGGCACGGGCACGGCGGCCGCCGAGCTGTCCCTGATGGCCGGCGCCGACCGTCTTGAAGGCTGCCTGTTCGGCAACGGCGAGCGCACCGGCAACCTGGACGTGGTCAATGTGGCCTTGAATATGTATATCCAGGGTGTGAATCCGGGCCTCGACTTCTCCAATATCGACGATATCCGCGCCACGGTGGAGCACTGCAACCAGCTGCCCGTGCACCCACGCCACCCTTATGTGGGTGATCTGGTCTATACCTCCTTCTCCGGCTCCCACCAGGACGCCATCAAGAAGGCTTTCGCCGCCCACAAGGAGGGCGATATCTGGGATATGCCTTATCTGCCTATCGATCCCAAGGACCTGGGCCGCAGCTACGAAGCCGTGATCCGCGTGAACAGCCAGTCGGGCAAGGGCGGCATCGCCTATCTGCTCGAGAGCGAATACGGTTTGCAGCTGCCGCGCCGCCTGCAGATCGAATTCAGCCAGGTCGTGCAGCGCGAGATGGATGCCAGCGGCAAGGAGCTGTCGGCGGCCGATCTCTGGGAGCTGTTCCAGCGCGAATACGGCGTGAATACCGTCAAGTCCCCCCAGTACCGATTGAGCGAGGCGGACGGCGTGGTCAGCATGAATGCCGAGATCGAAGTGGAGGGCGAGAAGTATTTTTTGGACAGCGAAGGTACGGGCCCCATTGACGCCTTTGTTCAGGCGCTGTCGGCTGCAGTCGGCCGCAATGTGCGCGTGCTCAACTATGCCGAGCATGCGATCGGCGAGGGCGCGAACGCCAAGGCCATTGCCTATGTGGAGCTGCGCGTGGACGAGGCCCAGGTCTGCTACGGCGTCGGAGTGGATGCCAACATCGTGTCCGCCTCGCTGCGCGCCATCATCTCGGGAGTGCAGCGCGTCCCGGCCGCCGAAGAGGCGGCAGCTGTCTAAATCGTTTCCGAGCCGGTGCCGCCAAAAGCGCACCGGCTTTTTTGTCGGCAGTCCTTGGTAGAAAAACGGTGCCTTACCGGCGCTACAACTTAAGCGAGACCCCATCATGTCCGATCAGCTGATCATTTTCGACACCACTTTACGCGACGGCGAGCAGTCGCCCGGCGCTTCCATGACGCGCGATGAAAAGCTGCGCATCGCGCGCCAGCTCGAGCGCCTGAAGGTGGATGTGATCGAGGCGGGCTTTGCCGCGGCATCGAACGGGGATTTCGAGTCCATCCAGGGCATTGCGCACGCCATCAAGGACTCCACGATCTGCTCGCTGTCGCGCGCCAACGACCGCGACATCGCACGCGCGGCCGAAGCGCTCAAGGGCGCGAACCGCGCGCGCATTCACACCTTCATCGCCACCAGCCCGCTGCACATGGAGAAGAAGCTGCGCATGACGCCCGAGCAGGTGCTGGAGCAGGCCAAGCAGGCCGTGCGTTTCGGCCGCAACCTGATCGATGACATCGAGTTCAGCGCCGAAGACGGCTACCGCAGCGACCCCGAGTTCCTGGCCCGGGTGATCGAGGCCGTGATCGCCGAAGGCGCGACCACCATCAATGTGCCCGATACCGTGGGCTATGCGATTCCCGAGCTCTACGGCAACTTCATCAAGGATTTGCGCGAGCGCGTGCCCAACAGCGACAAGGCCATCTGGTCCGTGCACTGCCATAACGATCTGGGCATGGCCGTGGCCAACTCCCTGGCCGGCGTGAAGATCGGCGGTGCACGCCAGATCGAGTGCACCATCAACGGCCTGGGCGAGCGCGCCGGCAATTGCTCGCTCGAAGAGGTGGTGATGGCCATCAAGACGCGCAAGGATTACTTCGGCCTGGACGTGAACATAGACACCAAGCACATCGTGGCCGCCAGCCGCATGGTCAGCCAGACCACGGGTTTCGTGGTTCAGCCCAACAAGGCCGTGGTGGGGGCGAATGCCTTCGCCCATGCTTCGGGCATCCACCAGGACGGCGTGCTCAAGGCGCGCGACACCTACGAAATCATGCGTGCCGAGGATGTGGGCTGGACGGCCAACAAGATCGTGCTCGGCAAGCTCAGCGGCCGCAACGCCTTCAAGCAGCGTTTGCAGGAGCTGGGTGTGGAGCTGGACAGCGAGGCTGCGGTCAATCAGGCCTTCACCCGCTTCAAGGAGCTGGCCGACCGCAAGAGCGAGATCTTCGATGAGGACATTCTGGCTCTGGTGAATGCGGATGGAGCCTCGCACCAGGAGGATCCGTTCCATTTCGTCTCGCTGGCCCAGCAGAGCGAGACGGGCGAGCGCCCCCATGCCACCGTGGTGTTCAGCAGCCAGGGTCGGGAGGTCAAGGCCGAGTCCGATGGCAACGGCCCGGTCGATGCCTCGTTCAAGGCCATAGAGTCCGAGGTCAAGAGCGGGGCCGAAATGGTGCTGTATTCCGTCAACGCCATCAGCGGCTCCACCGAGAGCCAGGGCGAGGTGACGGTGCGCCTGCAGCGCAACGGCCGCGTGGTCAACGGAGTGGGTGCTGACCCCGATATCGTGGTGGCGTCGGCCAAGGCCTACCTCAGTGCGCTGAACAAATTGCATAGCAATATGGAAGTTGTCGCTGCACAAGGTTAAGTGCTGGATTTATAATTTCACCAAGATTATCGAAAAGGTTGTGCAAGTGCTTGTCACTTCACAACTTTTTTGATTGAATTAAATCCTTACACCTTGTTGTCTGGAGTATCGCATGCCGCTGCTTCGTCCCTTTCGCCTAGCCAAACTCGCTCAGCTGATGTCTTTGACGCTGCTGAGCTGTGCGCTGGCAGCTCCCGCGGCCCATGCCGCAAGCGCCAAAAAAGAAGTCAAAAAGCCTGCCGCTGAAGTGTCGGCCAAGAAGTCCGCAAAGCAAGCGGCGGGCAAGGGTCGCGTAGTGGCCGAGGCCAAGGGTAGCAAGACGGCCAAGGGCAAGGCGGAGGCTCGTCATCACTCCGGCAAGGCGGTGGCCAAGGCCGAGAAGGCTGAAGCGGCCTCCGGCAAGAAGCGTCTGGCCAAGGCCGGTGTCGTCGGCGGTGCTGCCGTGGCCGCGGCTGTGGCCGCAGAGCCCGCACGCCTGTCCTATGGCCAGATGGCCGGGCTGCATGCCGTGGGCGACCCGCTGGCTTTGCAAAGCAGTGTGGCCTATGTGGTGGATCAGGATACGCACGAGGTTTTGCTGAGCAAGAATGATCAGGCGGTGCTGCCCATTGCCTCGCTGACCAAGCTCATGACGGGTTTGCTAGTGTCCCAGGCTCATCTGCCCATGGACGAGATGATCACCATCACCCAGGACGATGTGGATACCGAAAAGCACAGCAGTTCGCGCCTGCGCGTGGGCACCACGCTCACGCGCGCCGAGATGATGCACCTGGCGCTGATGTCCAGCGAGAACCGTGCGGCTCATGCGCTGGGTCGCACCTATCCCGGCGGTCTGTCCCAATTCGTGCAGCTGATGAATGCCAAGGCGCATCAGCTGGGCATGAAGGACACACGCTATGTGGAGCCTACGGGCCTGTCCAGCAGCAATCAGTCCAGCGCCCGTGACCTGGCCTTGCTGGTCGGCGTCGCGCATGGCGATCCTCTGATGCGCGAATACACGACTTCGCCGGGCTACGAGGTGGCCGTGGGCCGTCGCACGCTGCAGTTCAACAACACCAACCGCCTGGTCAAGAGCGACAACTGGGACATCGGCCTGCAGAAGACCGGCTATATCTCCGAAGCCGGTCGTTGTCTGGTGATGCAGGCTCAGGTTGCGGGCCGCAAGCTCATCATGGTGTTCCTGGATTCCGCGGGCAAGTTCAGCCGTATCGCCGATGCCGAGCGCGTGCGCCATTGGGTGGAGGGCATGGGTCCCACGGCCAGCAGCTCAATGGCTCACCGCATTCGTGGTTGAGTCCGGGGCTGGCCCGATATAAAAAAGCGCTACCTGGTGTAGCGCTTTTTTTATGAGAAATCAGCCTGTAGCCATTGCTGGATCGGTGCCATGCGCTCACAAAAAGTGAGCGGGTGCCTGCACTCAGCCGTGCTGGCTGCGGCTGTAGGGGTGCGACGGCCGCGTGGCCGGGTGGGCGCCGCCATAGCCCAGGGCTGCGGAAATTTCCTGCACCGCCGTCTGCAGCTTGGGAGCCCAGCTTTCGTCCAGGCGGTCCGCGGGAGCGGAGATGGACAGGCCCGCAATCAGCTTGCTCTGGTCATCGTAGATGCCGGCGGCCATGCAGCGGACTCCGAGTTCCAGCTCTTCGTTGTCACGTGCGATGCCGTACTGGCGCACTTTCTCGAGCTCGTGTTCAAGCTCGCCCAACTGGGTGATGCTGAAGTGCGTCTTGCCGGGCAGGCCGGTGCGCGTGGCATAGGCGCGCACCTGCTGGGAATCGTCGGCCGCCAGGAACAGCTTGCCGTTGGAGGTCAGGTGCAGAGGGGCGTGGCCACCGATCGCGCGCACGACCTGCATGCCCGAGCGCTCGCTGTAGGCGCGCTCCACATACACGATCTCGTCTCCCTGGCGTACCGAGAGGCTGATGGGCTGCTGAATGAGTTTGTAGAGCTGGCGCATGGGCGTGAGTGCCACTTCGCGCACGTTCAGGCGGGCCTTGACCAGATTGCCCAGTTCCAGAAAGCGCATGCCCAGGCGGTAGCTGCCCGATTCGGGGCGGTCCACGAAGCGGCCCAGGGCCAGGTCGTTGAGAATGCGGTGCGTGGTGGAGGGGTGCAGGCCGGTGCGTTCGCTGATCTCCTTGAGAGAAACCGCTTCCTCGCGCGATGCCAGCACGTCGATCAACGTGAACATGCGTTCCAGAACCTGGACGCTGGGCTTTGCGGAGGCCGAGAGCTCGTCTTTTTTCATACGGTGGAGATGCGTTTCGGAATCAAGGCATTCTAGCGGCGCAAAGCCGGTGCGAGCATGTCGCCGGCCCATATATCCATTGCCATGGCTTGCCGCGGCTTGCTGCAAGATTGCTAGCGTGCTGCGCTTTGTCGGTCTACGCGCTGCCAGCGTTCGCCCTGGCGGATTTCGTGGGGCAGGAAGCTGGCTTTGTAGCCCATCTTCTGGCTCTCGGCAATCCAGTAGCCCAGATAGACATAGGGCAGGTTCATGGCGCGGGCCTGGTCGATCTGCCAGAGCACGTTGTAAGTGCCGTAGCTGGCGTGATCCTCGGGATCGTAGAAGGTGTAGACCGCGGAGAGGCCGTCTTCCAGCACGTCCAGGATGGAGAGCATCTTGAGCGCGCCGGGCTCGCCGTCCGTCGAGGGCTTGCGAAACTCCACGAGCCGGGAGTTGACCCGGCTTTGCAGCAAAAACTGCGTGTACTGGTCCACGCTGTCGTGGTCCATGCCGCCGCCGCTGTGGCGGTGCTGCTGATAACGCAGGTACAGCTGGTAGTGTTCGTCGCTGTAGTGCAGTCTCTGTATGGAGGTCGTCAGCCCTGCATGCCGTGCCGAGGCGCGCCGCTGGCTGCGATTGGGGCGGAATTCGCTGGCCAGTATGCGCAGCGGAATACAGGCCTGGCAGCCATCGCAATAGGGGCGGTAGGTGAACATGCCGCTGCGGCGAAAACCCAGGCCCACCAGCTCGGAGTAGGCGGCGTTCTGAATGAGGTGGCTGGGTGTGGCGACCTGGGAGCGGGCCATGCGGCCTGGCAGGTAGCTGCAGGGGTAGGCTGCCGTGGCATAGAACTGCAGAGCATGCAGCGGAAGATCGTTCGGATGCGTCATGTTCAGGCCGGGGCTGCTGGCGATGATGCGGGTGCGGAGGGTCTGTCCGCGCCTGGGTCCAGCAACTGCTCCCAGTATACGGGTGCAAACTTCCACTGCATATCCGGCAGCTGACTCTGTTTCTTGACCGTCTGTACGAATCGCGAGCGCGCAATTTCATGCCCGCCCATGAAAGACAGGTGAGTCGTGGCCTGCTGACAGTCGATCTGCGGGACATCGTGGGCCTTGCACAGCGCGACCAGGGCGGACAGGGCTATCTTCGAAGCGTCCGTCATGCGCGAGAACATCGACTCGCCAAAAACCGCTCGGCCCAGGGCCACGCAATACAGGCCGCCCACCAGCTCGCCGTCCACCCATGTCTCCACGCTGTGCGCCGCGCCTTGCATATGCAGCTCGGTATAGGCATCCACGATGCTCTGCACAATCCAGGTGCCGTTCTGTCCGTTGCGAGGCGTTTGTGCGCAGTGCTCCATCACGGTGGAGAAGGCGCTGTCGATGCGGATTTCGCAGCCTGGGGTGGTGCGGAACTTTTGCAGGGTTTTGCGCAGGCTGCGGTGCAGGCGGAACTGCGCGGGGTTGAGCACCATGCGCGGATTGGGAGACCACCAGAGCACGGGCTGGCCTTCGCTGAACCAGGGGAAAATGCCCTGGCCGTAGGCTTGGCGCAGGTGGGCGGCGTCCAGGGCGCTGCCTGCGGCCAGCAGGCCGGGAATCGGATCCTGTTCGCCCCAGGTCGAATCGACGGGTGGAAAGTCTTGTGCCGGCTGCAGCCAGGGCAGGGAATGCGTCATGTGTGGCCTGAATTCGTGGGCTGCTCCAAGTCTTGCACAGCTTGGGTGCAATGCAAGCGTTGGATGGCAGGTGTTTCACCAATTAGCCATGCAGGTAAGCCTGCCTCCTACGAGGTGAACTCTTTTCCGGAGACACGTGCCGGAAAATAGCGACGTTACGCTGAGGGTATTGGCCTGTTGGACGGGTGCAATCGATGCGCTGCGCCGCGGCCGAAGGAGGACGGAAAATGTTTTTCGGCAAGATTTTTGGCTTCGGCTTTTCTGAGCCCCGTTACATCCGTCGCACGCGCGCCTATCTGCAGGAGGCTCGCATGGCCATGCTCGAGCACTCCATTGCCGCAGAGTATTACCAGTCCTCGGCGCAGATGTATGCCGAGCGTGCGGCCAGGCTCGAGGAGGAGCTGCGCGCCTGGGACCAGTGCGAGCAGCAGCATGTGCCCGAGCTGTCGCGCCACTATGGCCTCCACATGCATGTGCCCCCCAAATCCGTGGCGATGGAGGCACCGCCGGTATCCGGCGCCGTGGTGCGCGCGGCCTGATGCCAAAAGCAAAGAAAAAAGCCTGTATGCATGCATACAGGCTTTTGAGCTTGGCTCCTCAACCTGGGCTCGAACCAGGGACCTACGGATTAACAGTCCGGCGCTCTACCGACTGAGCTATTGAGG